>QHNK01000054.1 GCA_003218415.1 Verrucomicrobiota bacterium
GATCGCGAAAAACAGTGTCGACCTTGCGATCCTGAGTCAGGCTTTGTATCATGCTATTCATCCCGAGCGAGCCATCGCCGCGGCCCGGCGGATTTTGAAACGTGGCGGCCGACTGGTGATTCTCGATCTTTTGAGCCACCGGTTCGAACGCGCTCGCGAATTGTATGCAGATCACTGGCTCGGATTCAGCGAAGTGCAGTTGCATCAGTTCATGGAAAAGGGCGGTTTCCGAGACATTGAGGTCCGCGTTGTTTCTCGGGAAAAGCACAGCCCGCATTTTCAAACCGTCTTCGCGACGGGCGTGAAGTGAACGAGAAGCTAAGTCTTTCTGTCTAAACGTTTGCCTTTGAGCTATAATCCAGACCAACCGAAATCTGTAGCCATGAGCGGCTTCTTCGAGGAAGTGAAGCGGCGAAAAGTTTACCGCGTGGCCATCGCCTACGTGGTTGCAAGCTGGGCACTGTCGCAAGGTCTTGCTCAAGTCCTTCCGGTTTTTGACATTCCGAACTCCGTAATCCGCGCGGTGATCGCGGTGATGCTGGTCGGTTTTCCGGTGGCACTCGTTCTTGGTTGGGTGTTCGACGTGACGCCTCAGGGGATCAAAACGACGCCGACAGTTGCGTCGCCCAAACAAGTTCGGCGCAACATTGCCATGTTGATTGCTGCTGGCGTAGCCATTTCAGCCGGCGTGGGGTTCTTTGTCCTTCCGCGCGCGATTGCCCGCAAGATCGACAAATCGATTGCAGTATTGCCGTTTGAA
>QHNK01000056.1 GCA_003218415.1 Verrucomicrobiota bacterium
GCGAAGTGCGCGGCGACGATGTGCACGTGTTGGCAAAACCGTATTGGATTGAGATCGAACCGACCGGCGATGTACAGAAGCTGGCAGATTTGCATGTCGATCTTCCGGTGGCGCCATCGAAATTAATCGCGGTCGGCCTGAATTACTCCGATCACATCGCGGAGATGAAACGAACTGAATTAGGCGCGCCATTAATCTGGTTTAAGGCGCCGAGCTCGCTTTTGCCGCATAACGGCGCGATCAAGATCGCATTTCCCGAGCATCGAACCGATTTCGAAGTGGAGCTAGCGGTGGTGATCGGCGCTCCAGCGAAAAACGTCAGCGTGAACGAGGCGCTCAATCGCGTGTTCGGTTACACAACCGGCCTCGATATTAGCGATCGCGATCTGCAAAAGCAGGAAAAGCAATTTGGCCGGTGCAAATCATTTGATACGTACACGCCGATCGGACCGTACGTTTATGCCGATGTGGATGTGAGCGACGTTTCACTCGAGCTGCGGCAGAATGGCCAGCTGCGCCAGAGCACGCGCACGAACGGAATGATCTATTCGGTTGCGCGGCTTATTTCATTCGCGAGTCAGTCGCTTACGCTTTTGCCGGGCGATGTGATTTTAAGTGGAACACCCGCCGGTGTCGGCCCAATTCATGCTGGAGATCAATTGGAAGCAGCAATCGACAATTGGCCGCGCCTGCGGAACAGCGTTGCGATCGCGCCTAACGCTACGTCTCGCGAGGGGAGAACAACGATTGAATGACTTGCCTTACATCCTGCGAGTAGGGATATTACGAACTAAAAGGTGTGATGTGCAAAGGGTAACGGGGGTCACAAAAAAGTGAAAATTTTTTCTCGACGCGCAACTCGTTCATTTTCAATAATCGGAAACTCGCAACTAAATCGACCTGTTCACAACCTACTGCTTCAACTATGAAAACCTCACTCATTGTTTGTCTGTCTTCACTCGCGCTTGCGCTGACTTCGCTTGCGCAATCTCCCGCTGCGCCAGGCGCGGCCCAAACATCACCGGCTGGAGCGCCTCCGGCGGCGGTGGGCCCCGGTGCGCCGGCGGCAGTGAGTCCCGGTGCGCCAGCTGCGATGAGTCCGGGTGCGCCGGCTCAAACGGGGAACGTCCCGCCCGGCGAATCTCCCGCTGCGCCAGCGGCAGCGGTCACCGCTACGTTAAGCCCCGCAGCCGCAAGCCCGCCGCCAGCTGCTGAAGCGCAACCCAGCGGCGGTGTGCTCGGGAGCAATTGGTTGATCGACAAATTCCACAAGGGTGGTCCAATCATGTGGCCGATTTTGATTGTATCGATCATCGGGCTCACCGTGGTGATCGAGCGAATCTTTTGGTGGGGTGGCCGCTGGTTCCGCCGAGATCCCAAACGGATCGAGAAAGTGTTCACGGCGATTGAAAACGGCGACACCACCGAAGCCTCCCGGCTTTCCCGCGGATCGCGCGATCCAGTTTTGCGCATGATGTGGAATGGCCTCAATCACCAACACGCCTCGTTGCAGGGTGCATTGCAGGTCGCTGCCGGCATCGAGATCAAACGCGCCGGTCGATTCCTCGTCGTCATGGACACACTCGTAACTTTGGCGCCGTTGCTCGGTCTGTTAGGTACGATTACCGGTCTTATTAGGTCGTTCAGTTTTCTCGGCAACGAAGAACTGGCGGTGCAAGCCGTCACCGGCGGTATTGCCGAGGCGCTTATTGCTACGGCGTGCGGTCTCGGTATTGCCATCTTCGCTCTGATTCCGTTTAACTTTTTTACTTCCCGAGTGTCTAACTTGGAGTTCGAATTGCAGACGGCAGCCACAAACCTGGAAGTGATGTTAGGAGCACAAACTTCGGCGCGCGACCTGGACTTCGCGGCGCAAGCCCCAGCTTCTGGCAAAGGCTCGTCGATCTAAAGATATTTTAAGGTATTTAATGAAGGTAAGCTCACCTATTCCACACAAGAAGGCGCGGATCGAGATCATTCCGTTGATCGACATCATGTTCTTCTTGCTTGCCAGTTTCATGATGGTGAGCTTGAGCCAGGTGCATCTGAAAGGTGTCAAGGTGAACCTGCCCGCCGGTGTTTCGGGTGAGACGCAGACCAAGCGCGAGTACGTCAGTGTCTCCGTCGATAAAGATGGCCATTATTTCTTCGACAAGGATGAAATCGGTGACAACGAACTGCTGAATCGCCTGCGCATGGCGCATGCATCAGCCCCTGATGCAAAGGTGTTCCTTCGAGGCGATCGCGAGTCGGCCCACCTGAATGTTGCCCATGCCCTCGATGTAATCCGCTCCTCCGGCTACTATAAAGTTTCGTTCGAAATTAAGAGCGAATCGCTCAAGGGAGTTCCCGGGCCCAAGTGATCTCGATATGGCAGCGACGAAAGTAAGACCGTTGATATACCGGCCGCCACCCCGGTGGTATTTCTGGACCGCCTTTGGGGCTGCACTGGCAATCCACGCTACAGCGGTCGCGTTGTCGCAAAGGCGCGAGGCCGTTGCAGTAGAGCTTCCTCCTCAACCGCCGCAGGTCGTGGAGGCGACGTTGGCGCCACCGGAGGCCACGCCACCGCCCGAAGATATTCCGTTGCCGGAGCCTCCTCCTCCGCCCGACATCAAGCCAGAGTTCGTCGAGGAACGAACACCCCCACCGCGGCCACCGCCATCGGCGCCACAAAAATTCACGCCGATTAAGGCTTCCGCGATGTCGATGTCCCGAGCAAAAGCGCTTGCCATTAATGCGCCGCGGCCGCCTTACCCGTACGAGGCGCGTGCAAAGAGGATCACGGGCAGTGGAGTGATCATCGCAGACGTTGACTCTGCAAGTGGTGACGTAACTAGCGCTTCCGTGTCGAAAAGCACTGGTAGTTCCATACTGGATGACGCCGCCGTCAGCGCCTTCAAGCGGTGGCGATTTAGACCGGGGTCTGTTTCCAAGGTTACTATCCCGATTACCTTTACCCTGACCGGGGCCTCGTACTAAATTCCATTGATATGAGAATCTCTTCGCCAGTTCCGCACAAACGAGCGCGCATCGAAATCATTCCATTGATCGACATCATGTTCTTTCTGCTTGCCAGCTTCATGATGGTGAGCCTGAGCCAGACCCACATGAAGGGTATTCGGGTCAATTTGCCGGCTGCGGTCGGGCCTCCGCCAAGCGGAGTAAAAGATTTCGTCTCGGTAAAAGTGCTGGAAGGAAACGCGGTGTTTTTCGACAACGTGTACGTCCCAGAAGACCAGGTCCTGCCGCGCCTTTTTGAGCTCCACCGGGGAAATCCGGGCATCAAACTCTCCCTCAGCGCAGCGCCGACGGCCATGTACGGCGATGTGATTGGAGTGCTCGACAAAATTCGGCAGGTCGGAATTACAAAAGTGGGATACCAGATCAGAGCCGCTTCTGGCCCTGGCGCTTCGGCCCCGGCTCCAGGCGCCCCACCGCCTCCGGGTGCGCCCCCGCCACCAGGAGCGCCACCACCACCGGGGCCTTAATCGGCCGTCTTAAGGAGCTGCAAGTTTGGCAGTAAGCCCGGCAATCGCTTTCGCCCGGTGGCTGATCGTGTTCTTCAGTTCCGCAGGGAGCTCGGCAAAAGTCTCTTCAAATCCAGGCGGAACAAAAATGGGATCGTAGCCAAATCCGTGTAATCCGCGCGCACGCTCGACGATTGTTCCCTCGACGATTCCTTCGAACGTCCCGAGCAGTTCGCCCTGTTGCGCCAGCGCAATCACACAGCGAAAGCGCGCCGATCTCTTAGTTTCTTCGGCTCCGGTCCGAGCAAGTTCGCCCAGCAACTTGTCGACGTTCTGTTTGTCGGTTGCATTTTTGCCTGCGTAGCGCGCTGAAAAAATTCCGGGCGCGCCGCCAAGCGCATCGACTTCCAGACCGGAATCATCGGCGACAATAGGCCCCGGCAAGTGTCTGGACGCGCCGACTGCCTTCAGTATCGCATTTTCTTCATATGATTTCCCGGTCTCGTGTATGTCGGGGATTTCGGGATGCGCGGACAAATCGCTGACCGTGAAGGTTGGCCCGAGAATCTGCTGAATCTCGTGCGTCTTGTGCGCATTGCGCGTTGCGACAATCAATTGCATGCTCGAATACTGATTTTTGGAAGTTCGAGATCAAGCATGAGTAGCGAGCGTCGCAAACCGTATCCGTTCGACCAGATCGAACCAAAATGGCAGGCCATCTGGGAGGAGCGACAGCTTTTTCACGCGCCTAATCCTGGCGAAAACGGTTTCGATCCGGCCAAGCTAAAATTTTACGTCCTCGACATGTTTCCTTACCCCAGCGGGGCGGGGCTGCACGTTGGACATCCCGAAGGTTACACCGCCACGGACATCGTTGCGCGCTACAAACGGCTGCGCGGCTTCAGCGTGTTGCATCCGATGGGCTGGGACGCATTCGGTCTGCCCGCGGAGCAATACGCGATCAAAAGCGGCCAGCATCCCGCCGTCACTACGCGCGAGAACGTGGCGAAATTCAAGAGACAACTAAAGCGGATCGGTTTTTCCTACGATTGGCAACGGGAGATCAACACCACAGACCCGGGCTATTACAAGTGGACGCAGTGGATTTTTCTACAGATTTACAATTCCTGGTTTAATCCGGAGACAAAACGGGCCGAGCCGATTTCAACCTATCGCGGGACTGATCCGGATAGCGTTCGACTCGCCTATGTCGCTGATGTCCCGGTGAACTGGTGCCCGGAGTTGGGCACAGTCTTGGCGAACGAAGAAGTTGTTGATGGAAAAAGCGAAGTTGGCGGCTTCCCGGTCGTTCGAAGGCCGATGCGGCAATGGATGCTGCGCATCACGGCGTATGCAGAGCGATTACTCGACGAACTCGACGAACTCGATTGGCCAGAAGGAATCAAATTACTCCAGCGAAACTGGATCGGCAGAAGCGAAGGTGCGGAGATCGATTTCAAGATCGATAAAAGCGACCAGGAAATTCGCGTTTTTACGACGCGACCCGACACGCTTTATGGCGGTACGTTCCTCGTGCTCGCGCCGGAACACTCGCTCGTGGATCTCATTGTCACCGAGGAGCAATGGCCCGTGGTACGCGAGTATCGTGAACGAACTGCGCGCAAGAGTGAGCTCGAACGTGCCGATCTGTCGAAAGAAAAAACCGGCGTGTTTACCGGCGCGTACGCCACTAATCCGGCGAACAACGAAAAGATTCCAATCTGGATCGCTGATTACGTGCTGGTTGGTTACGGGACCGGGGCAATCGGTGGCGTGCCCGCGCATGACGAGCGCGACCTGGAATTCGCCAAAAAATTCGATCTACCGATTGTGGTCGTTGTTCAGCCAACAGGAGATGAACCGGCAAATGGATTCACTGGCGAGGGCATCGCGGTCAATTCGCCAATCATCAACGGCCTAACGAGCGAGGAAGCGAAGAAAAAAATCACTGCATGGCTGGAGGAACGCGGCTTGGGCAAGGGTGCGATCAACTACAAACTGCGCGACTGGTTATTCTCACGGCAGCGCTATTGGGGCGAGCCGTTCCCGATTGTTTGGGAAAATGGGAAGCATCGCTCGTTAGGCGAAAGTGAATTACCGGTTGTTCCGCCGCCTCTTGATGATTACAAACCGACTGGCACTGGCGAACCGCCACTGGCGAAAGCAAAAGATTGGGTTCGTTATTCCGACGAAGCCTTGCGCGAGACAAACACGATGCCGCAGTGGGCAGGCTCGTGCTGGTATTACCTGCGATTTTGCGATCCGCGCAACGATCAGCGGTTTGTCGGTGAAGAAGCGGAGCGCTACTGGATGGGCGGCGACAAACCGGGTGGCGTGGATTTGTACGTCGGTGGCACTGAGCACGCGGTGCTGCACCTGCTCTATGCACGTTTCTGGCACAAAGTGTTGTTCGATCTTGGCTATGTCTCGAAGCCGGAGCCATTCCAGCGCCTCGTGAACCAGGGAATTATCCTCGGCGAGGACAACCAGAAAATGTCGAAGTCGCGCGGGAACATCGTTAACCCCGACGACGTGATCGACCAGCACGGCGCAGACGCGTTTCGCTGCTATGAGATGTTTATGGGACCGCTTCAGCAAATGAAACCATGGAGCATGCGCGGCGTCGAAGGTGTTGCCCGCTTTCTTGCGCGCGTCTGGCGTCTGCTCATGACCGAGAACCAGGCAGGCGCGTGGGAATTATCTGAGAAGATCAAAAACGTCGAACCGGACAAGGCGCAGCAGAAGATGTTGCATGCCACGATCAAGAAAGTCACTCAGGACATCGAATCGTTTTCGTTTAACACTGCAATTTCACAAATGATGATCTTCGTGAACGCATTCACCAACGTTGACGCGATCCCCCTATCGGCAATGCGCACTTTCCTGGTTTTGCTGAATCCATTTGCACCGCACATCGCTTCCGAGCTATGGGAAAAACTAAATGCAAAATTCAGCGATGCGCCTGGCGACATCACTGAACAGCGCTGGCCAACCTATGACGAACGGCTGCTCGTCGAGGACGAGACTGAAATCGTTATCCAAATAAACGGCAGAGTCCGCGATCGAATGAAAATGCCGATCCTTGCAACGCAGGAAGAGCTTGAGAGTGCCGCGCTATCTCTTCCGAAGATTCAAGATCGAATCGCCGGTAAGACGGTGCGCAAGGTCATTGTGGTCCCGAAAAAGCTCGTCAATATCGTGGTATGAAGAAGATCTGGAACGAGTTCAAGGAATTCGCAGTGAAAGGCAACGCCGTTGATCTTGCTGTTGGCGTAATTGTTGGGGCAGCTTTTACCGGGATCATTAGTTCGCTGGTCAAAGACGTGATCATGCCGCCAATCAGCCTTCTCACGGGCGGACTCGATTTTTCAAACAAGTTCGTCATTCTGCGCGCGGCCAAAGACGGCTCCACGGCGTTCAACACTCCCGCTGACGCCGCGAAAGCCGGAGCGATTACGTGGAATTATGGAAACTTCATTACCCTAGTGATTAACTTTCTCGTTGTGGCAGGTGCAGTCTTCCTGCTTGTTCGTGCGATCAATAAGCTCAGACAGCCAGCCGCAGAAAAAGAACCCGACAAGAAAGATTGCCCGGCGTGCGCGATGAAGATCCCGTTTAAAGCGACGCGTTGTCCACATTGCACAACCGAACTATCCGAGACTGCCGCGCGTTAGCGCTGTAGTCGGCATCGTTGATGCCGGCCACAAGATCCCCACCCAAAAGCCAACGGAAGCACCGTCACCCCTAGGGAAATTCTGTAATTTATTGCTTGCCGTTGCCCGCTTCGGCTGCTATTGAGGGCGCGATACTGCAGATGCCTAGACGCCTTAACCTTACGCTTGCGGGAGTTGTAGCTTGCTTAATTGCGGGCTGCGCCACGCCTTCAAAACCGACTGTCACCAGCGCGCGTCGCATACCAAAGGTGCGCACTACCGCTTACACGCACCGCGAGGGAGGAAGCGGATACAACAACGCCCTCGGTTGTCGTCTTTCCGGTCAGCATGTGATGAGTGCCGCGTCTGATTGGTCGCACTTTCCTGTAGGAACCCGATTCCGAATTGCCGAGACAAATGAAGAATACGTTATCGACGATTATGGAAATGCGTTGATCGGCACCGACACCATCGACCTCTACAAGCCGAGCCGGCTGGAGATGAAACGCTGGGGCGTCCGCCACGTGGACATCGACATTTTGGAATGGGGCTCGGAGGAACAAAGTTTGAAAGTCCTCGCCCCGCGTTGCAAACATCGTTGCGTGCGGCAGATGGTTACTGCTCTTGAGAAAAAGAAGGGCAAAACCGTTGCGCAATCTTCTTCTAACCGCCCTTCACTTTGATGTTGGCAGGGCGCGACCGCCAAGCGCGCCGGAGGACTCGTCGAGCCGTCCCTACGATTCGCCTTTGATTGAAAGCAAATCACGCTGCATTTTCCCCGCCCATGAGAATTTTCGTCACCGGCGGCGCGGGTTACATCGGCAGTGTTTGCACGGAACAGCTGCTGAATGAAGGCCACGAAGTCGCGATCTTTGACAATCTGAGCGAAGGCCATCGCCGCGCAATCGATCGGCGGGCGAGATTTATCGAGGGCGACCTTGCGCAGCGCGACCAAATCGAGACTGCGCTCTCCAATCGTCGCTCCGACGCAGTGATGCATTTCGCTGCAAACGCGCTGGTTGGAGAATCAATGCAGAATCCGTCCAAATATTTTCGGAACAACATCAGCAACGGATTGAACCTGCTGGACGCCATGGTCGCAACCGGTGTGCGCCGGATGGTGTTTTCTTCAACCTGCGCCATCTTCGGTCCGCCGGATCGCCTGCCAATCGACGAAACCGCGCCAGCGCGCCCGATCAGTCCCTACGGCGAATCGAAACTGGCTTTCGAAAAAATTCTACGCTGGTACGACCAGATACATGGGTTGATGTTCGTTTGTCTGCGCTACTTCAACGCGGCCGGCGCCACAGAGAACTTCGGCGAAGATCATCGGCCGGAAACGCATTTGATTCCCGCGGTGTTGAAGGTCACGCTTGGCGAAAGACCGAATGTTGAAATTTACGGCACTGATTATGAGACGCCCGACGGGACGTGTATTCGTGACTACATTCATATTGTCGATCTCTCTCGCGCGCACATTCTGGCGCTTGGCGCAGCCGCCAGCGGATTCTACAACCTCGGCACGGGAGGCGGCTCGAGTGTTCGGGAG
>QHNK01000055.1 GCA_003218415.1 Verrucomicrobiota bacterium
AAAGCGATCAGCTTTACGAGCGCGCCATTCAACTTGACCCGAATTTTGCGCTTGCCCTCGCGCGCTCCTCGCTGGTGCAAAGTTGGCTCGTGCACACCTATGATCCCACGCGGGGACGGCGCGAAAAAGCGCGCACTCTTGCGGAGCGGGCTCTGCAATTACAGCCCGACCTGCCGGAGGCCCATCTGGCTGTGGGATCCTCATATTACTATGGCGACAACAACTATGACGCGGCCCTGAGAGAATTCGAAATCGCCCAGCGCGGGTTGCCTAACGAATCGGACGCCTATCTCGCCATCGGCGCAATCCAGCGCCGCCAGGGAAAATGGACCGAATCGACCGCGAATCTCGAGAAGGCCGTTAGTTTAAATCCGAAGGAGATCTGGCCGCTGCAAAATCTCACTTTCAATTACGCGATGCTGCGAAATTACGACATGGCTAACAAAACTATCGACCGCGCGCTTGCCTTGGATCCGACGGCACTTGAACCTCTGGAGGTCAAGTCCAGGCTAGCTATCGCTGAGAAAGGCGATTTCAGCGTCGCGGAGAAAGCATTTGAGGCCGTGAAATTGATCCCGATGACCAATGAACAGAAGCTCAAGACTGCCGGTGGACGAGCGGAGGTCTTTTTCTTGGAACGCAAGTACCGAGAAGGATTGCAGGAAGCGGAAAGCCTGCCGGACGATCTGCTTGCAAGTTTTTCCAAAGGCCTAGGTGGCAAATATTATCTCGTTGGCTTTGCGCGAAAAGCGCTTCATGACGAGGCCGGAGCGCGCGCGGCTTTTCTGAAATCGAAGAGTTTCCTCGAGGCGCAGCTTAAGCAGAGTCCAGACCAGGCGGAAATACATGTTCAGCTCGCGAAGGTGCTTGCATGGCTCGGGGAAAAGGACTCCGCGCGGGTCGAGGCGCAACGCGCGACTGAACTGCTCCCTGAAAGCAAGGATGCCTTTGGCGGCCCGGAGATCACTGCTGGGGTGGCTGAAGTGTACGCCATTCTTGGCGAGAATGGCCGCACAATTGAAATTCTCGACGGACTATTGAACCGGCCGAGCTCCGTCACCGTGGAGATTTTGAAAGTAAATCCGATTTGGGACCCGTTGCGGAACGATCCGAATTTTCAAGCTTTGCTGACTAAATACAGTGGCAAAGCGTAGGGCCGCGCTGCTTCTTCTTGCCGTTGCGGCCACGGCGCACGCGGATTGGGCGATTCGCTCGACTGACTCGGAACCGGCGCGCGAAGGTATCATGCATCGGCACGTCGTTCTGGAAAATGCTCGTGCGGATGAGAACGCCGTTGTCGATCTTGCAATTTTCTCCTCTAAATCCTGTACCTTGCGGGTAATGGACAATCCAACCGGCGAAACTTTGTCCGACACAATGCGACGCGAGAAATGCGCCGCGGGAGTAAACGGCGGTTATTTCAGCTCCGATTTCGCGCCGATCGGCTTATTGATTAGCGATGGCAAAATGATTGCCCCATTGCAACGCGCTCGATTGATCACCGGCGTCCTCAGCGCGTCGGTACGCGGAGTGCAGATCCTGCGAGTCCGCGAATTTTCCCGACGAGAAAAGATAGGCGCTGCGGTTCAATGTGGACCGTTTCTTGTCGACCATTACGACCGCGTTCATGGCCTGG
>QHNK01000179.1 GCA_003218415.1 Verrucomicrobiota bacterium
TGTCAATCCAGCTTTCTTCTTCGGCAGCGATGATGGCTGTGCGCCAGATGCTCTGCCGAATGTTGCGGCCCAGGATTTTTTCCAGATATGGAATGATACAGTTGCGAATCCGATTGCGCATCGGCGCGAGATTTTTGTTGGACGCGTCTTCGCGGAATTTCAGCCGATGTTCGCGCACATAGTCGTCGATCTCAGTCCGCCAGACTGAGAGGAGGGGGCGCACGATCGCCAAGTCGACATTGTCGATTCGCCGTGTGGAGACATCGCGCATTGCAGCCAAACCGGTGAGACCAGCGCCCCGGATCAAGTTAAACAGGAACGTCTCGACCAGATCATCGGCGTGATGCGCCAGGAAAATCGTGCGGCACCCATAGCGCTTCGCGGCTTTGGCGAAAAACGAGTAGCGCGCGTCACGCGCTGTGGTCTCGATCGACATCTTTTTTTTCTTCGCCAGCGCGCGAACGTTCGCCGCGCCCTCTTCAAAATCAATGCGCGGCATCTGCATTGCAGGGCGAGCGCTCCGCTTGCCCCTGCCCGCGCCCGGCAGGCGGAGCGCCTGCCCTACAAGTTTTTCATTGTAGCGCCCGACTAGCTTCTGGACAAAGCGTGCATCGGCATCGCTCGATCGTCCGCGCAATTGATGATTCAAATGACAAACGATCAGTTTCTTGTAACCGAGGTCGATCAGCCAGTGGAGCAGCGCGACTGAATCGCGCCCACCGGAAACGCCGATCAGATAGCGTGCATCGGGCGGAAACCCACGGCTTAGTCGCGAGTTGAGGTTTGGCGGCTTCATGAGCGCTTTCCTGTCATTCTGAGCGCAGCGAAGAATCTCTGATCATCTGATCCAGCAGCGTGCTGAGGAGCAATCAGAGATGTTTCCAGCCTCCGCATAAAGCTACGGCCTGGCAGGCGCTCCGCTCAACATGACAATTCTTTGAATCCAATTCACGGCGGCACTGCATCCAATCTTCAAAACCAATCATGAACGAACAACAAACCTTAGACAAAGCGGGAACTCCGCGGCGTCTTAAAATTATGAACAACGAAGCTCAATCAATATATGGGCTCCTAGTCGACTCGGAGGAGAAGGGCCGGGGCATAATGGAAACAGCGGCATATGCGACTTGCATTCTCAGCGTGGTCGCCGCGATCTGCCAATTCATCGCGCAACCGACCCCAACCCCATTCGATGATGGGGTGGCGCCAGAGCGACCTGTGCCGGTTGTATCACATCACGCTGTGGAAACAGTGTCCGATAAGAAATCTTGAAAAGATTTCAGCAGCTGTTGTAGCCACCGGCCTGCGGCCGGTCAGATAAGATCGACGACGACGACCCACAGGGCCGTGGCTACAGCAGAAGTTGGCTTGTGGCAAGGCGGACCGATCAGATCCCGTGGCGGCGCGAAGCCGACGGCTTGACAATGAATGAACGTTCATTCATCTTCAAAACCTATGTCACAGCCCCAGCAAGAATCTTCCAATCCAGATCGACGTTCCCAAATCCTTGATGCCGCTCTAGTCTGCTTTGCCAAACGCGGATTTCATCAAGCCAGCATGCACGACATCAGTGCCGAAGCCGGCATCAGCGTCGGCCTGATTTATCGCTACTTCGAAAATAAAGAGGCGGTCATTTCCGCGATGGCGGATCGCCATAAGAAAGAGATCGGCGAAATGTTGGAACGCGCGCGCCAGGCGCCGACGCTGCTCGAGTCGCTCGAAATCCTGTTGACCGCCCATTGCTGTGAGAACGAGCCGCGAGTTATCTCCGCGTTCGTTGTCGATCTTTACGCCGAAGCATCGCGCAATCCCGGCGTGGCCGATTTGGTGCGCGACGTTTTGAAAACGGGCATGGATGGCGTGACCGAACTGATCGCGCGAGCCCCCGAAACGCAAAACGCCACCCACGGCCTTTCTCCGACCGAATTGGCTGAATTAATTTTCGCCGTCGCCCGCGGAATGCTGATGTTCGATGTGTTGCGCCCACACGAGACGACGGCAGCGGAACGGCGAACGCGACAACTGGAAGTGACGCGGAGGCTCTGGCGTCTCTTGTTCAAACCAGAGGCAGAACTCGCTTATGCATGACGTGGCAAAACCTCTCTCGACGAAACTGAACATGAGAACGAAACGTGGAGCAGTTGTAGCCGCCATCGGCGGCGTTCTCGCGCTCGTAGTTTTGCTGGCAGGAATCAAGGCGATGCAAATCGGGAAAATGATGAGAAGCCCGCAAATGATGCCTGCGACAACCGTCACCAGTGCTGAAGTCAAGGAACAGGATTGGGCGCCGACACTTTCCTCTGTTGGTTCGGTCAGTGCTGTGCAAGGTGCGGTCATTTCCGCAGAGCTCGCTGGCATTGTGAGCGAAATCAGTTTCGAAAACGGCGCGGAGGCAAAAAAAGGCGACGTGCTCATGAAACTCGATACGTCGCAAGAGGAAGCACTTTTGCGATCTGCAGCAGCTGAAGCGCAGCTGGCGCGGACAGACCTCGAACGGTCCCGCGATCTTGCCATGAAGAAGGTCGTTTCAAGCGCCGAGCTCGACTCTGCCCAATCAAAATTCACGCGACTGAACGCAGTTGTCGATCAGATGCGCTCCAACATCGCGAAGAAGACGGTTATCGCGCCCTTCGACGGACAGCTTGGTATTCGCCAGGTGAACGTTGGACAAATGATCAATGCTGGTCAGCAAGTTATCGCGCTGACGTCGCTGGATTCGGTGTACGTCGATTTTGCCTTGCCGGAGCAACACCTCTCGAAATTGACGAAGGATTTGGAAGTGCGGGTGCGAGTCGACGCGCTGCCCGGACGCGCATTTAAAGGGAAACTGACTGCGATTAATTCCATGCTGGACCCAGTCACTCGCAATGTGCCATTGCAGGCGACATTGCAGAATCCCGATCACGCGCTGCATCCGGGGATGTTTGCGAAAGTTGATGTGGTGTTGCCGGTGAAAGAATCGGTACTGGCCATTCCGGCAACGGCCATTTCGTATGCGCCTTATGGCGACTCGGTTTTTGTCATCGAAAAGAAAAAGGATGCGAAGAGCGGCCGCGAGTCACAGGTGTTACGTCAGCAATTTGTTCGCACGGGCGAAACACGCGGGGATTTTGTGACAGTGACGAACGGTTTGAAAGCTGGTGAGGTAATTGTGAGCTCCGGCGTTTTCAAATTACGCAATGGGATGGAAGTAACGATAAATAATCAACTCGCGCCCAAACCGGAGATCTCGCCGAGCCCAGCGCAGACGTAGCTCGTTATTCGAAACGCGTAGATTACTATGAAGTCTTTCACTGACATTTTCGTCCGGCGACCGGTACTGGCGATGGTGGTCAGTTTTGTCATCGTGATCGCCGGCCTTCAGGCGATCAAGACGCTGAACGTTCGGCAATATCCCCGCAGCGAACACGCCTCTGTTACCGTGAGGACGGTTTACGTCGGAGCCAGCGCAGACCTGGTGCGCGGTTTCATCACTTCTCCATTGGAGCGCGCGATCGCGGCGGCCGATGGCATCGATTACTTGCAATCCCAAAGCCAGCAGGGCCTCTCGACGATCACCGCGCGCTTGCGGTTGAACTACGATTCGAACAAAGCCCTCTCGCAAATCAGCGCTCAGGTCGAATCGGTCCGCAATTTCCTTCCGCCTGAGGCCGAAGTTCCCACGATTAAGATCGAGCAAGCCGACTCAGAGTACGCTTCCGCATATCTCAGTTTTACATCCGACATTTTGCAGCCTAACCAGGTCACCGATTATCTGGTGCGGATCGTGCAACCGCGTCTCTCCGCGATCCCGGGGGTGCAGGCTGCAGACATTCTTGGTGGCCGCACTTTTGCGATGCGGATTTGGCTCAAGCCGGATCGAATGGCGGCGCTGAACATTAGTCCAGCGCAGGTTCGCCAGGTGTTAGCAGCGAACAATTATCTTGCAGCAGTGGGTCAAACAAAAGGCGCGCTGGTGAAGGTCAATCTGACCGCGAACACCGATTTGCACACGGCGGCGGACTTCAAAAACCTTGTCGTCCGTCAACAGAATGGAAGGCTCATCCGACTGAGCGACATCGCCGACGTCGTGCTCGGTGCTGAGGACTACGACACGGAAGTTCGCTTTTCGCAGCAGCGCGCCGTGTTCATGGGAATCCGCGTCTTGCCGAATGCGAACTCAGTCGACGTGATCAGGCGTGCTCGTGCAGAGCTGGATTTAATCAAGCACGACCTGCCAACGGGAATGGTGGCGGGCGTTGCCTACGACGCCACCGCTTACATCAATGACGCGATGCACGAAGTCTTCAAAACGCTGGTCGAGACGCTTTGCATCGTGATGCTCGTGATCTTTTTGTTCCTGGGCTCGTGGCGTTCCGTGCTCGCGCCGATCGTTGCGATTCCGGTTTCGCTTATTGGCGCCGTCTTTCTCATGCAGGTTTTCGGGTTCACGCTCAATCTGCTGACGCTGTTGGCGATCGTACTGTCCGTTGGGTTGGTGGTGGACGACGCGATCGTCGTCGTGGAAAACGTCGAACGCCATTTGCGCGAAGGCATGCGTGGAATCCAGGCGGCGTTGC
>QHNK01000057.1 GCA_003218415.1 Verrucomicrobiota bacterium
CGAAGCGGCTTATCAATCCAACCCATTATGTTTGGTGGCGCGCACGAGAACGAGCGACGCCCCGGAACAGAAAATGTTCCCGCAATTGCAGGAATGGCAGCGGCGGCCGAGTGGACATCGCGCGATCGGGAGGAGGAACAGCAGCGCGAAGCGAAATTACATGATGAACTCTGGACGCGAATTTCACAGAACGTTCCGGATGCCGAACAGAACGGTGCAAACGCGCCCCGGCTGGCAAACACATTGAACATCAGTTTGCTTGGCCTCGATTCGGAGACGCTTCTCATCGCGCTCGATTTGGAAGGCGTGTGCGCGTCGAGCGGCTCGGCTTGCATGGTGGGTTCAGTAGTAGAGTCACACGTTTTGCTGGCGATGGGTTTGCAGATCGAGAGAGCCCGCTCGGCGGTTCGCTTCTCGTTAGGCAAATGGACGACCGCAGAGGAGATCAAAGCGACCGGAGACGCCGTGCAAAAAATTGTCAAACGTTTGCAGACCCGAAAGAGCGCATATGCCGTTGCTTAGGGAACTGAAATTTGCGTTTCCTGGCTCATCTGTAGCCGGGATCGGTGACCCCGGCCGTCTCACGGCGCCTCAAATCACCGGGGTTACCGACCCCGGCTACAACAATGTCGAACGCAATCTCAATGTCGAACAAATCGCGCGCGCCCTTTTGCGCGCCAACGGCGCAGCGCGAATCGCGGCGGAACTCCGCGTCGAGTGGAATTCGCGCCTGAAAACAGCTGCTGGCCGCGCTGATTATCGCCAAAAACTCATTTCACTAAACCCGCGGTTGTCGGAGCATCCGGCCGAAATCGATCGCACGCTGCGCCATGAACTGGCCCATCTTCTCGCTCAATTTCGTGCCGGTCGGCGCCGGATCCTCCCGCATGGCGAGGAGTGGCGAGAGGCGTGTCGCGATCTTGGAATCAAGGGAGAAAGGCGCTGTCATAATCTCCCGTTTCCGGTTAGGCGATACGTGGCGCGCTTCGTTTATCGGTGCCCAAATTGCCGCCAGGAATTTCCGCGCGTCCGCCGCGTACGCCGTGCCGTCGCGTGCCTGGCCTGCTGCCGTGCGCATAATGGTGGAGAATTCGACGCGCGGTTCCGATTACGGCTGCTTTCTTCCAGCGGCGGTCTGTGACGGCCGATCAGCGCTCATAGAGCGCCGCTACAGTTCCTCTTTCTCCCCTTTTGTGTTTTTCTCTCCGCGCAGTTTCGCCTGGATGAACACATCAATATCGCCGTCCATCACCTCCTGCACATTGCTAGTTTCTGCCCCGGTGCGGTGGTCTTTCACCATTTGATACGGCTGAAAAACGTAGGAGCGAATCTGATTTCCCCAGGCGATCTCGCCTTTTTCTCCGTATTGGCGCTCCATCTCAGCGCGTTTCTTGTCTTCTTCGAGTTGGTAAAGTTTTGCTTTCAACATTTTCATCGCCAGCTCGCGATTGCGTCCCTGGCTGCGCTCGGCCTGACAGGCCACCACAATTCCGCTGGGCTTGTGCAGGATCCGCACGGCAGTTTCTACCTTATTGACGTTCTGCCCGCCTTTGCCGCCACTGCGAAAAGTGTCGATCTCCAGATCGGCCGGATTGACTTCAATCGGGGCGGTATCGGCAATTTCAGGAACAACATCGACACTGGCGAATGACGTGTGGCGCCGTTTATTTGCATCGAACGGCGAGATGCGCACGAGGCGATGCACGCCGCGTTCGGTCTGCAAATGGCCATAGGCATACTCACCGGTCACAAGCAGGGTCACCGATTTGATACCGACTTCTTCCCCCTGTTGAATGTCCACGGTCTGCGATTTGAAACCGCTGCGTTCGATCCAGCGCTGGTACATCCGCAATAACATGTCGGCCCAGTCGCACGACTCGGTGCCGCCCGCGCCGGAATGAATCGTAAGAAATGCATTCGCGCGATCGTTCTCGCCGGAAAGAAACTGGCGCAGCTCGAACTCCTCCAGCTTGTGAACCAGGCGGTCGTGTTCAGTCGCGACTTCTTTCTCTGCGTGGGCGCGGCCCGTCGGGTCGCTTTCTTCCGCAGCCAGTTGCTGTAACGCGCTAAAATCCTCGATCTCGCGTTCCAGCTCTTGAAACGGATTAATCAGCGATCGCAATCGCGAGACTTCCTCGACATCGGCCTGAGCGCGCTCTCGATTCGACCAGAAATCGGGCGCCGCCATGCGCCCTTCGATTGCGGCTAGATCTTTCTGGAGCTTTTCGACGTCAAAGAAACCTCCGCAACTCGCGGACGCGCGATTTCAGATCCTCAGCATCTGGGATGGAGATTTCCGTTGGCATATAACAGAATAATTCAACTTAGGGCGAATCGCAAAGGTGTGGAGGCCGCGATCGCGTTTTTTGATGTGGCGAGCCACGCGTACTACCTGCGCACGGAATCGTTCGGCTTCGGTTTGGCTCGCGCTGTCTCAAGGCGAAAAATTGTTTCGCCTTCCTTCATCAGATCAAGGCGATCGCGCGCAATCGTTTCCAGGTAAGTTACGTCCGTCTTGAGCAAATTGACCTCGCGGGTCTGACGGGCGAGCAAACTTTGCTGTTCGCTCACCTGCTGTTGCAGGTTGTCGATTTCCGCCCGGCTCTGCATCAGTTTCTTATACGGCGGAACAAACAAGCTCACGATCGCCAACCAGATCGCTATGATGAGGAGAACGAGAAGAATCCGGTTCAATCGCCGCCAGACGCTGGCTTCGCGACGCGCGCGAAAATCGCCGTAAGTGTGATCCACTTGGCGGATTGTAGCGCCGTACACAGCTTTGTCACCAAGTTCTTCTTCGATTCGCGCCCCATAGATTCCCGTTGGCAATTTGACGTAGGCACGCATAATCATGGGCGATGATTGGTTTGGCCAGAGTGGGCGTGCTTGCATTGGTGGCGGGTCTTTTCGCGGCGACGGGCGCGACGGACACTGGGCGTCTCCCAGCCGACCAACTGGAAAAAGCCGCCAGAAACGACTCGATCAGCATCCCGACACCGGGCGAACTTTTCGCCGCGCTTGGAAAGGCGGGGAAAACAAACTGGTCGGGTCAGTATCGCGGGCCAATACCGGTAACCTACCGCAACCGCGCGCAGATCGCCCTGAACCTAGGCGGTTTGATTGCCGATGGCTTTATCGCGGTCGAAGCAAAGGACAGTCAGCAGGTCAAAAACATCGGGTCAGACATCATCAAGCTCGCAAAGGCGCTCGGAGTTAGCGAGAACCTGCTCGGCCGCGGCAACAGCATCAACGAATTCGCCGAAAACAACGAATGGGACACGCTCCAGGAAGAACTGGAAGCGACGCAAAACGAGGTCAAATCCTCAATGCAATCGCACGCCGATCAGGACCTGGTAATCCTTGTGACTCTCGGCGGCTGGATTCGCGGCACCCAGGTGGTCACCGCAGCGATCATGCAGAACCATGATGAGCGCAGCGCCAAAGTCCTGCGGCAGCCGGCGCTGGTTCACTTCATGCAGTCAAAAATTAATGAAATCTCACCCGAATTACGGAAGGAGCCTCTGGTCAAAGACGTGAGCGAACAACTCGGCGAGATTGAGAAGCTCGTTTCTTTTCCGGCCGGCAAGGCGCCAAATGCTAATGAAGTGCGGAAAGTCAATGAAGCGGTCGGCAAGGTGATGGCGGAAATAGAGAGCAAAGAACTGCCCAAATGAAACGCTGGCTCCCGATTCTTCTCTCGATCTTTGTGCTGGGGGCCAGCATCGCTGTGCGCGCAGAAACAGATGCCGAGGTACGCGCGCGCAAAGACGCGCTCGACGTTGCCGGAGCATTTTCAAACGATGGTTTCAAGATCCGAGACGGGCATTGGTGCGGCGTCCTGAAGCCGCATGAGCACACCCTGGTAGCGGTAAATCTTTACGCGGGAAACCAGTACTGGTTCTCCGCTGCGGCGGTGGAACCGGCGAAAAAAATTGCCGTCAGCCTCTATGATGAGACCGGAAAACAAGTGACGACGGAAAGCTACAATAACGAGGAAAAAGCGGCCGCCGGGTTCTCACCGGCGAACAGCGGCCAGTACTTTGTTTCGGTCGATCTGGTTGAAGGCGAGGGAGGCAGTTTCTGTCTCGTCTATTCGTACAAGTGAAACGCAAGTACTGTCATGATGGTCACCATGATTTCGCTCCAAGTTTTCTACGAAGGAAACGTTCAAGGCGTCGGATTTCGCTGGTCGGTGCGCCACGTGGCCAAAGGGTTCGACGTGACCGGGTGGGTCCGTAACCTTCCGGATGGTCGCGTGGAACTTCAGGCTACGGGGGAGGAAGACGAAGTGCGCGCGTTCCTCGATGACGTGGCGCAAGGCGAGCTCCATGGACTGATTCACAAGCAAACCGAAAATAAATTGGACAACCCGGTCACGGCTCGCGGCTTTGAGATTCGCTATGACTAATCCGGCAGTCGCAGTTCACGGACTAACCAAAATTTTTTCCGTTCCGTTTCATCGGCAGTCGATTGTCGCGGTGAAGGATCTCAACCTTCGCATCGAGCCTGGTGAGGTGTACGGGTTGCTCGGGCCGAATGGCTCCGGTAAAAGCACCACTCTGAAGATTATTCTCGGCCTCGTATCTCCAACGCGTGGCCGCACGGAAATCTTCGGGCGGGACAGTCGTCTCGTACAAAGCCGGGACGCGGTCGGTTTTCTGCCAGAGAATCCGTACTTCCAAAAGTTTCTTACTGGCAAGGAGACGCTTCGTTTCTTCGGGCGTCTTTGCGGACTGAGAGGCGCAAAACTGAAGAATCGCGTGAACGAATTGCTCGACCTCGTCGAGCTGAGCAAGGCACGCAACCGCCGGCTGGGCACATATTCAAAAGGGATGTTGCAACGCATCGGCCTTGCGCAGGCATTGATTCATGACCCAAAGCTGGTCGTGCTGGATGAGCCGACCGCCGGCGTCGATCCGGCAGGCTCGCGAGACATTCGCGATTTGATCCTCGACCTAAAGCGCCGCGGAATCACCGTGCTGCTTTCATCGCATTTGCTCGCGCAAGCGCAGGAAATTTGCGACCGCGTCGGCATTCTCGCCGACGGCGTGCTGGTGCGCGAAGGACACTTGCAGGAATTGATCGCGATCGAAAATCAAACCGAGTTTGTCATCGCCGATGCTTCCGATGAGCTCGTCCGGGAAATTGAATCGTTCGTTAACCGCTCACGGGCGAAACTAATCGAGCGGCGCAAATCGACCACCACACTGGAGAGATTGTTCCTCGAGGCAACAGCCAAGAATGACGAAGGAGTGACCAAGCAGAAATGACAGACGCCGAGCACGCTTCAACGCTTCAACCCTTCAACGCTTCAACGTCCGCGAAGCGGTATCGGCCCTTTTCTTTCTCTCGCATTTATGCGATTACGATCAACACAGTCACTGAGCTGACACGCCTGAAAGTTTTTTACGTTCTGCTGATCTTCGCGCTTCTTTTGATCGGCAGCTCGATCTTCATGGCGCAATTTTCTTTTCAGCAGGAATTCCAGATCCTGAAGGATGTTTCGCTCGGCGCGATCTCGCTTTTTACCTCGCTTCTGGCAATCGTTGCCACTGCGCGGCTGCTTCCACAGGACATCGAAGACCGCACGGTTTACACCATTCTTGCGAAGCCGGTGCCGCGCTTGGAATACGTGCTGGGAAAAATCTCGGGAGTCCTTTTGCTGCTTGCGATCAGCACCGTAGTCATGGGGGCAGCCTTTCTGCTCGTGCTGTACACGCGCGAGCAGGCCGTGATGCACGCGACGTTGAGGCAAATGTCCGGCGCGCCGCCTGACCAAGTCGCTGATGCTATGCGTACCATTCGGTCTTCCGCGTTCAACATCGATATCTTTCCCGGAATTGTGATTATTTACCTGAAAGCCTGTCTGCTCGCGGCGCTTACTCTGTTTGTTTCTACCTTCGCCACATCGAACATTTTCACCATCGTGGTCATGGCTTTCATTTATTTCATCGGACATTTGCAAGCCACCGCCCGTGACTATTGGCTGCAGGAACATAGCAGCGGACTGGTTACTCGCGTTTTTCTCGCGGTGGTGGCGCTGTTCTTTCCGGATTTGCAGGCCTTCAATTTGGTGGATGATATCGTCGCGGGCACCGCAATTTCACTCGCGGTTTTTGCCAAGACCGCCGTGCTCGGCGTTTTCTACACTGTGATCTACACGCTGTTGGCAGCGTTCGTCTTTTACGGGAAAGAATTATGATGCGGACCGTAGCCGTGCTGGGAGTATTGATCGCGGTCGGCACGCTTAAATTGCCAATTGAACGCAACCTGGCGGCGCTTCATCGACAGGAACATTTCCGCGGCGTCGAATTCAATCTCGATCTTCGCGAAAAAATCGGACAACTCGGATTCATCGCGGCCTTGAGCGGGTTTCGAGCGATCGTGGCGGACGCACTTTTTATCCAAGCGTTTGCCGCGTGGGAAAACACGGAGTGGGGCCGGATGTTGTTGTTGTTCCGGCACATCACAACGCTCCAACCGCGGGTGCTGCTGTTTTGGGACACGGCGGCCTGGCATATGGCCTGGAACGCGAGCGTGGCCGCGATGAATGATCAAACCCAGCCGCGCCTTGCGCTGCGAGTCAAAGCGCAGCGAGAATATTTTGCGCTCGGCAAAGATTTCCTCGAACGCGGGATAAAAAACAATCCCGATCGCCCTGACCTCTACGAAGCGCTGGCCCGGTTGTACAAGGAGAAATACAAAGACCACGAGCGCGCATCAGAATATTACGCCAAGGCAGCAGCCTTGCCCGGGGCGCCGACGTTCGACAGGCGTTTCTCGGCCTACGAGCTTTCCTACTGCGAGGGACGCGAGCGCGAAGCGTATGAGCGCCTTCGCCGCCTTTATGACGAAGGCCCGCCGGAGCGGCTGCCTACCTTGATCAAGCGGCTGAAGTTCCTCGAAGACAAACTCGGAATGCCGCAAGAACAACGAATTCCCGATAAGGAAAACAAAATCGCCAAATAGCTAAATCGTTGAATTGTTTGTTCATGGAGGCGACCAAGCGCTTTCATTGTAACGTTGTAGCTCTTTAAGGGTTTAACCTGTGTCGTAAATGCGTTTTGCAATTTTCAGTGACATCCACGCTAACCTCGAAGCGCTCGAGGCAGTACTGGCGGACGCGCGCCAACGCAGGTGCACGCACTTTGTGTGCTTGGGCGACGTGGTCGGTTATAATGCCAATCCGCGCGAATGCATAGAACGCGTACGCGAGCTGGATTGCCCCGTGGTAAAAGGCAATCACGACGAGGAGGCAACCCTTTCCGCGTCCTCGGAGCGTTTCAATGAATTAGCTGAGCGCGCCATCCAGTGGAACCGGGACAATTTGACGGATCAGGACAAGGAATGGTTGCGCAGTTTGCCGCTACAGAGGCGAGTACACGATTTTACGATCGTGCACGCCACGCTCGATACGCCCGGTCAATGGGGCTACGTTTTTAACAACCTCGACGCGGTCGCAAGTTTCACCTATCAGCGCACGGCCGTCTGTTTTTTCGGCCACACCCATGTGCCCATGGTTTTTATTCGGGACCAGAGCGGCGTACGGCAGGAAAGGAAAGAACACATTCACATCGAGCTTGGCGGGAAGTATTTCATCAACGCAGGCAGCGTGGGTCAACCACGCGACGGTAACTGGCGCGCGGCGTACTGCATCTACGATATTGAGAACAATCTGGTCGAACTGTTGCGGGTAAAATATGATCTGGCGACCGCGCAAAAGAAGATTGCTAAAGCCGGTCTGCCGCAGCCCCTCGCCGAGCGGCTTGCAATTGGACGCTGACGCTAATGGCCAGCGCCGGACAAGGTCAATTCGCAACAGGTTTCCTCCGTTGCGTAAGAACAAAGTCCGCCAGCGGCAGGTCGCGCGGATAAGTAATCTTGAAATTGAAGTCGTCGTTGAGAACGAGGACCACCTTGCCAACGATTAACTCCACCGCTGAAACCTCGTCGGTTACGGAAATACTTTGGGCGTAGACAGCGCGATACGCCTCCTCGATCAATTGCCGCGCGAAAATCTGCGGCGTTTGCATCGCGTACACTTGATGTCGATCCACCGGCTCGGTGACCAGCAGATCGGCATCTGCGCGTTTTAATGTGTCATTGATCGGCTCAGCCAAAGCGGCCGCACCGTGGATGCGGCACTGTTCGAAGACGCGGTCAATCTGCTGCGGAGTAACCAGCGGCCGCGCGGCATCGTGCACCGCGACGTATCGTATAACGGATTCCAGATGATCCAGACCAGCGCGCACGGAATCCTGCCGGCGCTTTCCGCCTGGAATAATCGACTTAACCTTTTTAAAATTTTCATCGCGAACGATCGCTTTGATTTCATCGTGTCGATCTTCCCGGGCGACGATGATGATTGCGTCTACGGAGCTGGCACGCTCAAATGCGCGGATCGTGTGCGCGATCACAGGTTCGCCGGCAATCGCCGCAAACAATTTATCGAAACCCATGCGGCGGCTGTCACCGGCCGCGACAATGATGGCGTCTAGCATGGTTGAGAAGTTGAAGGGTTGAGAAAGTGAATGGAATTCGATTGTTGGCAGGCGGATGCACTCAACCTCTCAACTCCTCAACCGCTCAACTGTTTTTGCACCTCCGCGCTCAGCGTCTTGCCGTCCGTGCGACCGGCGACTTTCGCCTGCAACGCTTTCATCACGGCGCCCATCTGCGCCTTTGATGTGGCGCCGACTTCCGCAATCGTTTCGCGCACTACCTTGGCCAACTCATCGCCGCTCATTGCTTGGGGCAAATATGCATTCAAAATCGACAGTTCTTCTTTCTCCTTGCTGGCCAGTTCCACGCGCCCGCCTTTTTCAAAACTCTCTATCGAATCCTGGCGTTGCTTGACTTGTTTGCGAACTACATGCGCGGCTTCGGCGTCACTGAGTTCGGCTTCTGTTCCTGATTTTGCAATCGCAGCGTACTTCAAAGCTGATTTGAGCATGCGCAAGACGCCAAGCTTCGTGGTATCCCTGGCGCGCATCGCCTCTTTCAAATCCGAATCAACGCGCTGTGAAAGATTCATTTTATGAGGCTACGGCAATGATTCTCCTGCGCAACAATGCCGGAACATAGACTTGCAGGCTGTGCGCCCAACGAGTTTGCAACTCGCTGAAATGCAGGCATGGCAAATATACGAGACAGCGGAGAACATCTCCGCTGGGCGCACAGGGCCGCGCCCTATGTTCCAATACTCATCAGGCCAGCTTCTACCTCATCGCGTTGCGGCTTTGCAATCGGCTGGGATTCGGGCGGCGGGATCTTCACCCAGCCCGCTTCATCAAAGAACCATGAGCGGCGTTCCAGTTTAACAAAAATGGCGGACGCAGATGAAAAAATGGAGACCGGAATGGTGAGCCCGCCCGCGAAAGCGTTTCCGCAATATTGTGCCTCAGCGATGCAGTCCAGCGAGCTCGAGTCCAGCATTTCAATACGTGAAGACTGGGCCGGGATGCGCACCGTCATACAACGCAACGCGCCGGCTTCGTCCCGTCCCAAAACGAAAAGCACCGGTTCGGACATTCGCATGGCTTTCGGGGAGAGCCGCAGCTCTACGCGAAGCGAATGAGGCAGCCTGAAAGCTGAAGTAATTAAGCCATCGGCGATGGTTTTATCGCGCGCGCCAAGTTTGACCAGACGCTCCGGCCGGACAGCATATCCGAGGAAACGCTTCCGCGATAATTTGAGCTGCGTTTTGTGACAGCGAATCGCCCGCAGCTTGGTCGCTGCTTCGATGTCGGATTGGCAGATCGTCTCTGCACGATCAAAGAACGCGAGGCTCCTGCCGTGAACAACATAACTCCAGACGGCCGTCTGTCCGGTCGCCACCGGGTCCGAAAAAGATTCGCTCAACACAAGCCGAAGCATTACCGCGAGCGCGCTATGGTCGGGATGCGTATCAGAAATCGACGGCACGAGAAGATCCGTCGGTCCCCAATCAGCAATGATTGCTGCAAAGCGCTCTAGCGCAGATTGATCGCCGCGCATTAACATGGCGCTCAATTTTTGGTCGGGTAAGCCCAGAAAA
Organism: Verrucomicrobiota bacterium; assembly: GCA_003218415.1. Taxonomy (GTDB): domain Bacteria; phylum Verrucomicrobiota; class Verrucomicrobiia; order Chthoniobacterales; family UBA10450; genus Udaeobacter. The sequence goes on from QHNK01000057.1 coordinate 10,037, forward strand.
CACGCCGCCGAACCGTGCATACCCAGAACACGCAATGCCGCGAGCGCTTCTGTACGCCGCAACCTTCCCCAACGCCTGCGGTCGTTACCGTTCAGGCGCCATTTGCGTTCGAGCACGCGTTGCGGCCAAGGATTATCGTCGCCGTCCGTAACGTAGACGACACGAATCATTGCACGGGCGCGAACTGCTCGTTGCAGAAGAATGCTGCATCCGAGCGATTCATCATCCGGATGCGGCGCGAATAGCAACAAGCGAGAACGCGAAGTAAAGGCTGGAACCGGCACGGCTAAGTCTTCTAGCAGAAGCGCAGGCAAAGGCAATGCCAGAACTCCTACCCTTTTGGCCGCGGCTGAGAGTATTTCTCGGGGAGAAAATTCCGATCCACCGCCTGTGCCCAGAGAAAAGCGAGTTGTCTTCTCGATGACGTTTGCACAAAAGTGTGCGGGCCCGGTGCGAGAAAGCGCGCGCCGTCATATGGCGTCCCGTCCAGTATTCCTTTCACGGGGCCATCACTTGCGATAATCTTGTAAGGCGCCGGTATCACAACGTCGAAGTCCATCCGCCTGCTATCAGTTGCAGAGGGTCCCAAAAACCGGCCCGCTACCTTCAAATCGTTGCCGACAGGAATATAATTTTT
>QHNK01000180.1 GCA_003218415.1 Verrucomicrobiota bacterium
AGATGCCGGCGCTGTTGAAGCAGGGCCTGAGTAATTTGCAGAAGCCGGTTAAGCTCTACGCTCAGTTGGCAATTCAATCGGCGCGCTCGATCGATCCGCTTTTGAACAAGAGCTTGATGGCGCTCGATATCGATCTTGCGCCTAACGAGCACGAAGACTTGGTGAAGGCACGCGATGCAGCGCTTGCTGCTTTGCATGGCTACGCTGACGAGCTCGAGAAGCGCCTGACGAAAATGGTCGATTTCGCGCAGATGGGCGAAGCGAACTACAATTATTATCTCAAGCACGTTTTGCTTCTGCCGCTCAACGCCGCGGAGGTGGAAATGATTGGACGCGCTGAGCTCGCGCGTTACCGCGCGCTCGAGGCGCTTCTACCCGATCCAAAACTGGCTGATCCAGATCCAAAACGCGCCGCGCAGATCCCGCCTGACCAGGCATCGTTCCTAAAAGCGTACGAAAGCCGCGAGGCAGAAATGATCAGCTTCTTGAAAGAGCACAATTTTGTGACTTTGCCGGATTACCTTGGCGCGTTTCAAATTCGGCAGTTACCGGAGGCGTTCAAACCCACTAGCCCGGGCGGCTTCATGAATCCTCCCGGCGTTTACGACAAAGATCCAACCGGATTCTTTTTCATCCCGACTTACAATCCGGAATCGAAGAATTTTTACATCCGCGCGGCAATTGAAGACCCGAGACCGATCCTCGGACACGAAGGTATTCCCGGGCATTTTCTCCAGCTCTCAATCGCAAATCACTTAGGCGATGAAATCCGCCGTCAGCATCAGGACAGCGTCTTCGTGGAAGGCTGGGCCCTGTATGGCGAAGAGATGCTGATGCGGACCGGCCTTTATCCGAACAACTCACCGGCGCAGGGACAAATCCTCCGCTTGTCGCGTTACCGCGCCGCGCGGATCGGCGTGGATGTAAATCTGCACACGGGCCGGTGGAGTTTCGCACAAGCCGTAAAATATTTTATGGACGCCGGCGGGCTGGATCGCGAAGCAGCCGAGGGCGAAGCAGCGGGCGCAGCTTCCAGCCCGACTCAAAAAATCAGCTACATCACCGGCAAATGGCAGATTATGAATCTGCTCGGCCGCTACAAGGATCGACACGGCGACAATTTCCGGCTCGGCCAATTCCACGATGACCTGATCAAGAACGGCAGTCTGCCGGTCTCGGTGATCGAATGGATTTTGCTCGACGACCCGGCCGCGGTGCAGCAAGCAACGAAATAATCCGCTGGCAGTCCCGGCGTATCGCAGCCACCCATGGTCGCTGACGATGCTTCTTCTGTCTTGACACGCGGGAGCGAGCCAGCGCAAGATCGGTAACCTAACGACCGGGCGCCTTATGAATCCGAATACCGCAAAGAATCTCATTGTTCGAAACGCGTTCCTCTGTACTGCCGCAATTGTCATCACGAGCTGTGGCACAGCGACTATTAATAAATCCGGAAGCGATGCGCAGATCGAAAGCCTGCGCAGTTTTGAACTTGCCTTTATCGACGAGTTCGCCGTGCCCCGCAAACGTTTCAACGCCGCCGCCTTCGAAGCCAAGGTGAATGAAGGCAATGCAAAATTTCAGCAGACCATTGCCAATGAAAAATTCACGGCGCGTCGTCCGGTCTTGATCGATCTCAAAGCACAATTCGACGCCGATGCAACACATCTGCGCAGCAAAGCAAGCCGGGGCAAAATCACTCCCGCGCTGGCAAGCGAGATGAAGAAGGACGTTAACAAGATTTACGATCATGCCCTCGGCCGGTAAAAGGAAACACAAGAAACCACGGAAATCGGAGCTCGACTCGGCACTCGGTCAGGTCAGCGACGAATCGGTCGCAGCGGCGATGAAAGAATTTCAGGATTTGCTCGCCCAAGCGAAAGTCGACACCACGGAACTGATCCGGCAAAACGCAGAGGAACTCGAACGGCGTCTGATCCTTCTGAAAAAGGGAAAGATCGACAAGGAGGACTTCGATTTCTTCGTGGAAAATCAAAAACGCGCTCTGAGGGTTTTTATCGACAGCCAGCCGGCCCAGGCGCAGGAGCGTGCCGAGAAATTGACGCTCCACGTTCTGGAGATAGCTGCGACAAAGGTTGCGCCTCTGTTGCTCGCAATGATTTAGGCGTTAACGCTGATGCGCTGAGGACAGCGCAGGCTACAGCATTTCAGTTGTAGCCACGGGCCTGTGCGCCGTTTGGGCTTGATTGAGGCCTAGAGGACCGCCCACAGGGCGGTGGCTACAGCCCGCCCGGCATCGACTGCATTCAGCGAAAGCCCTTCATAATTTCGCGCAACCGATCGTGTGGCAGCGCGTCGACGCGATGATTGTCGCGGCCGGTCATGGAATGGTTGTCGATCAAGGCATTCACGACCGCTTCCTCGGTGGCTTGCACCACGCCCACGAAAAGCGGGTCCATGAGATCGTTCGGGATTGTTTGCACGTCATGCGTCACTTGATCTGAATTCGCAACGTTCGGATTCGCAGTTGAAAATGCGATGAACAAATCACCGGATCCATTTCCGGAAATTGTTCCCGTCCGAGCGAGACCGAGCGAAACGTGGCGCGCGAGTCGCTTCAATTGAGTTGGTAACAACGGGGCATCGGTCGCAACGACCGCGGTACAAGAACCGCTTTCTTGTTTGTAAACTTCGCCAGGTATTTCTTTGCCCACCGGTACGCCCGCGATCGTGAGCTGCGGACGGCGGCCGAAGTTTGCCTGTAAAAACACGCCGACAACAAAGCTTCGTGGCAGAAAGTCTTTGGACACGCGGATATCGATCTTGCGCGAGGCGGTCCCGTTTCCGCCTTTGAACTCGTAGCAGATCATGCCGGTGCCGCCGCCGACACTCCCCTCTTCGATAGCGCCGCCGTGCGCGGTATCGAGCGCGTGCCAGACATCGTCCGGCTTAACGTGAAAGCCATTGATGTCATTGAGCCAACCGTCCCAAGTCTCGGCAACAACAGGCGTGCTCCACCAGTAGCCGGTCTTATCGGCTGCGCCTTGCTTAACCCGCCACGCGATCACCGCATCGCGCGCGACGCCGACGCTGTGGGTATTCGTAATTATGATCGGCCCTTCGAGGAAGCCGCCATCCTCAACCCACACTGTGCCAGTCATTTCGCCGTTGCCGTTGAAGCTAAAAAAGCCCGCGTAAACAGGATCATTAAGCGAAGCGTGACCGCGCGGCAGAATCGCCGTAACCCCGGTGCGCACCGGTCCTTTGCCCACTTCAAGCTTTCCTTCACCGCTAATCAACGTCGTATAACCGACTTCGACGCCAGGGACATCGGTGATCGAGTTCAGTTTTCCCGGCGTGCCTTCAAACGGAATCCCGAGGTCACGTGCTCGAACGATCTTCGCCTGGATTGGCGGCGGCGATTTGATCGGCTCGCGTGCAAAGGAATCGAGGGCGAGTAGGAACAGGAAACCGGCAAAAATTCTACGGGCCATGATCAGAAACGTCCAACGCTCAACGTCCAACGTCCAACGCTCAATCAAAAACTTCAGATATTGTAGGGCAACCGCTTCGGTTGCCAGCCCCGACCGGCAGGCGAAGCGCCTGCCCTACAATTCTTTTCTGTTTCCGCGTTCAATTCACGCATTTAGATTGAACGCGTGAGTTACGAGGTTTTCGCCAGAAAATA
>QHNK01000064.1 GCA_003218415.1 Verrucomicrobiota bacterium
CAACATCCGCGCGATCGTTGGTTCAAACGTCTCGTCATTGTCGTTGTTGAGTGAGGCGAGGCCAGTCCGAAACAGGCACACGCTGCAAACTCCCTGCGGCGCATCCGCGAACACGGTGGCACCGCATTGTGCGCAAACTCTCTTGGCAGTTGTCATCCTGTTTTCCGGCCGATTGATCGTCCCTGCCTGTACTGCCGGAAATTCTTTCACAGGTTACGTTTGCAGCACGGAAATGAAATGTCGCAGCTCATCCTCGACATCGTCCGGCACGGCGACCGTGTGGGCAATCTCTTCGTGCAACAACTGCCGATAGCGATGGCGCAAGCGGTGAAACGCTTGTTTCACGGCGTTTTCAGTCATTTGCATTTCGGCGGCAATCTCAGCCTGCGAAGGCTGGCCGGATTCCCCGGCGAGTAATTCTTTCAAGCGATCGAATAACGGCAGTTTGCCAGCGGCTTCATATTCGCCTCTGAGCCGCACCAGCACTTGCTCCAATAATGTTAATGCCCAACGCCGCTCGTAAATGCGATCCGCGCTCAATTTGTGGGCCGGCTCCTGGTCCGCGCGCTCGCGCGCGAGCAAATCGTCTAGCGAAACCAAAGGCCGGCCTTCCCCTCGTTTGACGGTCATTTCGCGATGCCGCGCCTTGGAGAGAAAATTCCTGATCGACGCCAGCAGATAAGAACGCAAACGTCCCCTTTCCTGCCTGACGGTTTCGAGGTCCCTCCGCTCGAGCAGCCGAGCGAAAAAAGCTTGAGTCAGATCCTGTGCTTCCTCTGGCTTATAGCCTTCGCGCCTGACGAACCCGTACAGTGGCCACCAGTAGGTTCGGCAAAGTTTTTCCAGCGCCTCATCGGCGGCAGGTGATCTACCCTGCGCGGTCAAAACCACGCTCCAATGTGTTGTGGTAAACGCGACGGGCCCGTTCCGCGCGCTTGTACCAACGCCAGTCAGTGAGGTCACCTCATCATCAGGAGGCACGCTGACATCCAACTAAAAAGTCGCGCAGAAAGCAAGCCTGCATTGTCTCAGCCGGCGTTCCCCTTGTCATCGTGGACGAGATGCGTGAAGAGATTTATGCAAAGCGGTTTGATGGATTTTGGAAACAACATCGGGTCCATCAAACCTGGTTCTTTGACGCGCAGACTTCCTACGACATTATCTTCACGCCTCCGATGGAAGCGGCGCCGGTGCCCGGGTACTCGAAGGGCGGCAAGGAAGTGGTGGGCAAAGAAAAGAACATCAGGATAACGGTGGGCGTAAACAACATATTCGGTCAACGCCCGCCAACGTCATTTGGGTTTGAAATCGGCAACGCCGTTAAATATCCGGGCTTTTCCTACGATAACCTCGGACGTTTCGTCTATGTCCAGTTGAAGAAGAAGTTCTAAGGAATTTTCGATTACAGTCGCCGCGGACTCATTCGACTTGCGCGCAGGGCAGGCTGTTAAACGTTTCTTCAGTGAGATCCGACGACAGCGCGCTCTTAATTGTCGCCCACGGCTCCACCGTGAACCCAGGCATCGCGCTCTTAGGCGGCGACTTGCTCATATGAGAACCGTGGAATGTCTGCGCGGTGGCTGGCGTGCTCGACGGTAATGCCGCAAATGTTGCCGTTTCGGTCAACATCTAAAAGAGTGTCCTCGTCTAAGTCCCTGGTCTCAGCGACGTGGGCCTCCTTAAACTCGATATAAAGCGTGTCCGTATCTAACAAAAGACAACGAACGAAAGAACGTTCCGATCTGACCTGATTGCGGAAGACCTTTGCTTCCTTTGCTTCTGTCAAAACGCGATCTCTTGAGATCCGTGTAATCCGTGGCCTGCCACGCCGTAGCGTCGCCGAAGGCGGGTTTGCGAGTCTTCTGCACTTTCCGCGTAACGAACCGCCAAATCTTACGGAGTACCTCAGTGAACGGCCAGAACTGGCTCCTCAATGACGAGAGGTCAAAGAAGGCCAAAACAATTAAAAAAGAAAGAGATAACAGATGAAGACAAAATTAATAAAGACTATAATGAGCTGGTTATTCCTCGCGTGTGCACTAGTCAGCCTGGTTGCCGTAGCACTGGGCTTCGGCACGTCCGGCACCGCGCTGGCGGACAGCCCTGCGGTAGGTTGCAGCGCGCAAACGCTACGCGGCTCGTATGTATTCAACCCGCACGGGTTCAACATCGTCAATGGCGCCGCTCAACCGATCGCTGTCTTTGAAGGCATAGATTTTAACGGAGACGGTACGCTAACCGTTCCCTTCGCCACCGTGAGCGTAAATGGTCTCATACTCCACTTCCCTCCTGGCGGAACGGGAACCTACACTCTTAATCAAAACTGCCAAGGCACCCTCACATTTAACATGGGCCCGATAAACTATGACATTTTCGTCAGATCCTACGGGAGGGAGATTGAAATGATCGAGACCAATGACAACAGCGTCTTGAACGGCACCGCAGAAAAGGTGTTGCAGTTGCCGCCGCGGTAAAACGCTTCCGAAGATCAAAACAATAAAAGGAAACCAAATTATGAATAAACCAAACATTCAGAGAATTCCCCTCGCGCTCGCGTCGTTACTGGCCGTCATATTCGTGCTCGCCGCTCCGGCTAAGGCCTCAACGACACAAACCTTCCAAGCATCCTTCGTCGAGATTGGCTTCGTGCCCGGAAGCCCCTACTCGTGCGGAAGCGGCACGATCAGCGAACTCGGCCACGTCGCCAACGAGTGCGTCGTCTTCGACGCGTGCGGGCCCAACTGCGAGGTCCGCACGATCATATTCGGCGACAGCAGCACGCTGGTGATTCACGAGAGCATCGTTGGCTTCATCCCGCGCGGGAACTCCCCCGGGTTCTTGCAAATCACGCTAACGATCGACGGCGCCTCCAGCACTGGCAGGTTTGCAGGCGCGACCGGCGATGGCATCGGGGTTGTCAATCTCGCCGCGAATGCCGTCATCATAGCTTCCGGAACGATCACACTGCCCTGATCAAAACCAGCGAAAGAGACTAATATGGTCATTGCCGCGAGTTCGCCCTGACTCGACCAGCGAAAAGCCGCACTTAGCAACAGCCGTCACGCGCCACCAGCGTGGCGGCTTTTTGCTTCTGGAGAGCACACAGTTTGCACGTCACGTCATTCAGGAGATCCAACGGCCGGATGGGCACAGTGACTTCACAGCCGGCGTTAATGGCAGCCTCCAGCGACTTCTCGAGATGATCGGCGCGCAACGGGAGCTGCCAGAGCGCCAGATGTGTCCTCATCACAAGCGCGCTTATATTCTTTCCGGTTTTAGCAAGTTGGAAGCCTAAAAGACGGCATGACCATGCACGGGATGTCCAAAGACGCTTGGCGCATTTTTGTTCTTGCAGACACGCACAATCGTTTGCCGGAAAGCGTGAAGGAAATGGCAAAAGATGCAGACGAGATCTGGCATCTTGGGGATGTTTGCGCCGAAACGATTCTTGACAAACTCCGCGCCATCGGACCGCGCGTCACGCTCGTGCGCGGAAATTGTGACAGCAATTTTGAATGGCCGTTGGTTGTCGATCTCGTGCGCGGCGGATTGAAATTTCGCCTGCAACACGTTCCGCCCGATCAACCGCCCGACGACGTCGATGTTCTATTGCACGGTCACACGCACATGCCGCGAAACGAAAGACGCGGGAAGGTCCTGTTTCTCAATCCCGGCTGCGTGACCCGGCCCAACCGCGGCTCGCCGACGAGCGTAGCCTGGCTTGAAATCGCGGATGGAAAAATCAATTGGAAGCTGGTCTCGGTCCGCTGACTTCAAAGTGAAAACGCATCGGCAACCAATCGGGCCTGCTCGCGCTTGTGACGCGCGAGCGCGCCGACAGCGGGGCTGGCGCTGGCTTCGCGGCCGGCGTACGCGATTTCGGTGCAGAAAGTAGTGCGCAATCGCGGTTCGATGAAGGTCCATGCGCCCATGTTTTGCGATTCTTCCTGACACCAGACGAACTTCGCGCTCTTTGGAAATGGCTTGAGCATTTCGCGCAGTCTTTTTTCCGCGAGTGGATAAAGCTGCTCGATGCGAATAATCGCTGCGTCGTCAATCTTGCGCTCGGTGCGATACTTCAGCAGGTCGTAGTACACTTTGCCCGAGCAAAAAATGATCCGCTTTACCTTGTCGGCTGAACCAGCTTCGGGCGCGCTGAGAATTTCTTCGAACCGGCCATGGATAAATTCTTCGGCTGGCGAGGAAGCAAACTTTGCGCGCAGCAGACTTTTCGGTGTCGCGATGATGAGCGGTTTGATGAAGTCGCGCTTCATCTGGCGGCGCAACACATGGAAATACTGGGCTGCGGTAGTAGGATTGCAGACCTGAATATTATCCTCAGCGCACGCTTGCAGAAATCGCTCCAGCCGCGCGCTCGAGTGTTCCGCCCCCTGGCCTTCGTAGCCGTGCGGTAGTAGAAGCACAATTCCGCTGGGCCGTTGCCACTTCGATTCCGCTGAGACGATAAATTGATCGATGATACTCTGCGCGCCGTTGGCGAAATCACCGAATTGTGCTTCCCACAGGCAAAGCATTTTGGGGTAATCGAGCGAGTAACCGTAATCAAACCCGAGGACGGCAGCCTCAGAGAGGGGGCTGTTGTAAATGCAGATGCGCGCCTGTTTGTCGGCCAGGTGCATGAGCGGCACGTAGGCTCTGCCCGTCTTCGCGTCGTAAAGGACCGAGTGCCGGGTGCTGAAGGTCCCGCGCGAACTATCCTGACCCGACAATCGGACCGGAATCCCTTCCAGTAGCAGCGATCCGAAGGCGAGGGCTTCGGCGTAATGCCATTCATACGGGCCGCTTTCTTCGAAAATTTTGCGTTGATGATCGAGCACGATGCGTTTGATCTTCGGCTGAACTTCGAAGTCCTCCGGAATACGGGTGAGGCCATCGACAATGGTTTTAAGCGTTTTCTCACTGATCGCAGTCGGCTCCGACACGCTCGTGTATTCCGGCTGAAAAATCGCTGTCGATTCTCTGAACTTTGCTTTCTCGCTGGCCTTGCGTTTTTCAATGGCTTTGACATCGTCCCGCGTCATTTCCAACCTCAACGCGAACTCGGTTTCCAGCGAGGCCGCATCGTCTTCGCTCAGTGTTCCGGCCTCGAGCAGCTCGCGTTTGTAAAGCTGGGTGACCGACGGGCGCTTCTCGATCTTCGCGTAGAGATCGGGCTGGGTAAATGACGGCTCGTCGCCTTCGTTGTGGCCATACCGGCGGTAACAATACAGATCGATCACCACGTCGCGTCCGAATTGCTGGCGAAAATCGAACGCCAAATCGCTAACAAATTTCACCGCCAGCGGATCGTCGCCGTTCACATGAAAAATCGGCGCTTCGATCATTTTGGCCACATCGGTTGCATACGAAGATGACCGCGCATCTTTGGGAAGCGTGGTGAAGCCGATTTGATTGTTCACCACGATGTGAACCGTGCCGCCGGTGCTGTAACCGTGTAATTGCGATAGATTCAGTGTCTCGGCCACGATCCCCTGCGCAATGAAAGCCGCGTCACCATGCACCAGCAGCGGCAAAACTTTTCGCCGATGCTCGGTATCTCCACGGATTCGTTGCCGGGCGCGCGCTTTGCCTTCGACAATGGGATCGACGGCTTCCAAATGACTCGGGTTTGAAGAGAGGCGAATCTCGATCTCGGCGCCGGAAGCGAGTCTACGCACCGAGTGGTAGCCGAGGTGGTATTTTACGTCGCCATCGCCGGCGACCAACTCGGGAATGTAATTCTCGGTGAACTCGGTAAAGATGACTTTGAGCGATTTGCGCAGAAAATTCGCCAGCACGTTCAGTCGGCCGCGATGCGCCATGCCCATGCAAATTTCTTCGACGCCGCCTTCCGGGCATTTGTGCAGGATGGTATCGAGAATCACCATGAGCGACTCCGCGCCCTGAAGTGAAAACCGTTTTTGCCCCACGTAGCGCGTGTGCAAAAAAATCTCGAACGATTCGGCTTCGAGCAGCGCTCGCAACAGCGCTACCTGAACTGCGCGCGGCGTCGAATGTTTGTGCGGCCGCGTCTCCAGCCGCTTGCGAATCCATTCGCGCACACGCGGATCCTGGATGTGCATGAATTCCGAGCCGATAGAATCAGCATAGATTCTCTCCAACCTGGCGATCATTTCGCGCAACGTCATCGACCGATTGTCGAGGAAAAATTTCGATGACACCCGCAGATCGAGGTCGGACTCGGCGAAGCCGAACTCGCTCAGGTTGAGCAAAGGATTTTTCGGCGGCGTTTCTGCCAGCGGATCGACGCGTGCTATGGTATGCCCGAGCGAGCAAAACGCGTACACGAGGCTATCGACGCGCGTTTGCAACGCCGCTTCGCGCGCTTCAGCCTCTGCCGCGGCCGTCCCGTCGCGTTGTGGTAGATTCCCAAGCTCAAACCCTTCAAAGAAGGCCGACCATCCGGAATCAACCGACTCAGGATTTTCCTGCCAGCGGCGGTAATTCTCCTCGATCAGATCCAGATTTGCGCGAGCATCAATTGATGTACGCATAGCAAATTTAATCTGCGACGATTAAGCGGCGCGGCAAGTTGACAGTCCGAAGACCGCTTCGTTATTTGCTGCGGATATGACCGCGGCTGAAATCTACGACTCGGTGACAAACGGCGGCGCGCACGATTTCGCAGAAGTCGTTGGCGTGTTGAACCGCAATAAACCGTGGTGTCTGATCGGAGGGCTGGCAGTGAATTGCTTTGTCGAGCCGGTTTACACGGTGGACGTCGATCTTGTGGCGGTGACGGCGAATCTTGAACAGATCGGACGCGAACTGGAAGCCGCCGGCTTTCGCGTGAAGCGATTCGAGCACTCGATGAACGCGCAGCGTCCCGTCAGCGAGCTCAACGTCCAATTCACAACCGATGCCCGCTACCAGGATTTTCTCACCGGCGCGACCAAACGGGAGGTTCTCGGCGTCCGAGTCCCAGTGGCCAGTTTGGAAGACATTGTTCGCGGCAAAGTGTGGGCGTGGCAGGACGAGCAACGCAGATCCACAAAGCGGAAAAAAGATGAACTCGATCTCATGCGAATCGCCGAAGCACATCCTGCGTTGCGCCGATTGATTCCGGCGGAAATTGTGAAGCAATTATGAAGGTGCCATCGAGAACCCCTGGGGTATGAATGCCTCGCTCATCATCGGGTTGATGCTTCTGGCCGCAGCGAGGTTTTCCTTCGCGCAAGCCGATCCGGCTTCCGAACCGGCAGTTCTCGCTGTCGCCAGAGTTTTACCCGCAGTGGTGAACATCAATACCGAGCGCGTGGTTCGGCGCACGGTGCGCGATCCATTTGAGGATTTTTACGCGCAATTCTTTGGCTACAATCGCGTCCGACCGCGCGAAATTCGCCAGACTTTGCAAAGCCTCGGTTCCGGTTTCATTATTGATCCGGCCGGTTATATCGTTACCAATCAGCATGTGGTCGAGCGCGCCGCGGACCTGAAAATTCACGTGACCACAAACGACGGCAAAACTTACAACGCTCACTACATTGCCGGTGATGACAAAACAGATCTGGCATTCATCAAAATCGACGCGCAAACCGCATTTCCCTTTATCAACCTCGATAATATTTCTCCGAACTTGCTTGGCCAGACAGTGATCGTAGTGGGCAACGCCGTCGGCTACGGCAGCTCGATCAGCCGAGGTGTCCTTAGCGCGGTGAAGCGTAACATCACCGTGGACGACGTCGAGTACAAGGACCTGGTGCAAACCGATGCGGCAATCAATCCGGGCAACAGCGGTGGGCCAGTAATCGATCTTTCTGGACGGCTGGTCGGAATCAGCTCGGCAAAAATGGCGTTCACGCCGCAAGGTGTCCCAACGCAGGGGCTGGGTTTCGCGATTCCCGCGGAGGTTGTGCGCGATAGCGTGAATCGATTCAAGAAGATGGCGCAAAAACGGGCCGGGTCGAAGAATGAAGCCGCGAGCGTCGAAACATCTGTCTCGAATGCCGAAAAATTATTCGGGATGCAGCTACAGAATTTGAGCCAGGAGTTAAGTGATGCGCTGGGTTATGCGCGGGGGCGTGGAGTGCTGATTACGGCAGTCGAACCGGGCAGTCCAGCAGACGAAGCAGCAATTGAGCGCGGCATGGTCGTTTATGGAGTGGGCAAATCCGATGTGAGCTCTGTGCAGCAAGTCGAGGCGCTGCTTGCCCCGGTACAAACTGGCACGAACGTAAATTTCACGGTCGGTGTAATGCGTGCCGGTGGGCAAAACCGCGAGCTCGGCGCCGTGAGCCTGACGGCGCGTTAAAAAAAATGGCAACGCAATCGCGGCTCGATTGTCTGATCGAAATATCGCGCAATGATTAAAGTCGAAAATCTGACAAAACGCTACGCCGGCCAGCCTGCCATTCGGGATTTGAATTTCGAAGTTAGCCATGGCGAAATCATGGGATTTCTGGGGCCAAACGGCGCTGGTAAAACCACGACCATGCGCATTTTGGCCGGCTTTATGCCACCGACTTCAGGCCGCGCCACCGTCGCGGGATTCGACGTTTTTGAGCAATCGCTTCAGGCACGGGCGCACCTCGGCTACATGCCGGAAAATGTGCCGCTTTACAGCGACATGCGCGTGACGGAGTACCTCAATTATCGCGCGGCGCTGAAGGGAGTCCAGCATCGCCGCGTTGCAGAGCGCGTCGGCGATGTAAAGGAACTTTGTGGGCTTAAGGAGGTTGAGAACAAGTTGATCGGCACTCTCTCCAAAGGCTATCGCCAACGCGTCGGTCTTGCCGACGCGCTGCTGGCGGAACCCGACCTTCTCATTCTCGATGAGCCGACGATTGGTCTCGATCCAAATCAAATCCGACAGGTGCGCGAGCTAATCAAAAATCTAGGCAAGCAGCATACAATTTTGCTGTCGACGCATATTTTGCCGGAGGTGGAGATGACGTGCAGCCGGGTAATCATCATTCACAAGGGGCGAATCGAGGCGTGCGATACGCCGGATAATTTGCTCGGCAAAATCAGGCAAGCCGGCGGCGTAGTGCTTGAAGCAAAAGTCGGGAACGACAACGGCGCAGAGGAACTGAAGAAGATTTCAGGCGTGCGGGAGGTGGTTACCGACGGAGAGGATGATTGGAAAAGATTCTCGCTGCGGGTGGAGTCGGGTGTTGATGTACGCGAAGAGGTTTTTAGGTTGGCCACGGATCGTCACTGGGTCGTGCGCGAACTAACTCAGCGTCGCGCGACGCTCGAGGATGTGTTCGTTGAGCTGACGCATCCGGACCTGGTTTGAGACCAATGACAATAGGGAGATCGATTCATGCGTAAGTTTTACACCCTGCTCTCGCGTGAAGTACGTAGCTATTTTCACTCCCCGATCGCGTACGTCGTGCTCATCTTCTTCCTGATTGTCAGCGGGATTGATTTTTACTTTCAGGTCTCCTTCATGAACCAGCGTCAGGTGCAATACACGGTTCAGGAAGCATTTTTTAATTCGGTCTTCTTCTGGTTCGCCTTCGTTCTGATCTTTCCCCTGATCACCATGCGGCTTTTCGCAGAAGAATTTAAGCTCGGCACCATTGAACCGCTCACGACTGCCCCGGTTCGCGACTGGCAGGTGGTGCTCTCGAAATTCTTTGGCGCGCTGGTCTTCTATCTGATCCTATGGATCCCGACGATTCTTTACTTCTGGATTTTTCTGAGAATTACAAATCAGCCAGCTGCGCATTCTGGCGGAGCATACTGGGGTTCCTATCTGATGCTTTTGTTGCTAGGAATGTTCTATCTCTCGATTGGTTGTTTTACCTCGGTTCTTACCAAGAACCAGATCATCGCGGCCATCATTTCTTTCTGCGCAATCACGCTGCTATTTTTTCTCGGCTTGGTTCAGTTCATCCTTCTGGATGTTACCTCCACCACGCGCGATTTGTTGGGCTATTTCTCCGCCATCGAACACATGGGGACATTCTCGCGGGGCATAATCGATACTCGGCCAATCGTTCTCTACGTGAGCATGACCATTGTGATGCTGACGCTCACCTACCAGGCATTTCAATCCCGCAAATGGAGGCTCTAATAAATGGCTGACGAGACAAAGAAGCCGCTGACGCGCTCAGGGAAGAAAATTGGCCGGATTCGGATTGGTCTCAATGTTCTCGCCCAGACCGCGCTGATCTTATTTCTCGTTGCAATGGTGAATTCCTTCGCCTTCAAGCACTACGCGCGTTGGGATTTTTCCCGCGACCAGAAATATACACTTTCAGATAAAACGAAGCGTTTCGTCGATACGCTCAAGGGCAAGATGCGCATTACAGTTTTCTTTTCGCCCACTACGCCGATTACCGCGGACGTTCAGAATTTGCTGACGGAATATCAATATGCCGGTAAGGGAAAGATCGACATCGAGCACATCGATCCCGAACGAAATCTTTCACGCGCCAAAGAGCTGTTCGATAAATACAAAGTCGTCACGGACGAGAGTCTTTTGGTGCTGGATTACGAGGGCCGCAACAAAACGGTCAAAGCGTCCGAGATGGCCGATATTGACCAGAGCGGGACGGCCTTTGGCGAAGGTCCGCGCGTGGCCGCATTCAAAGGCGAACAAGCCATCACGAGCGCGATGATCGACCTTGTGGAAGGAAAAAAGAAGACGCTTGGCTACGTCACCGGTCACAAGGAACCGCTGCTTTCAGAAGGCACTAGCCCGATCACCGTGCTGAAAACGTTTATCGAAAACGACAACATCAAGTTCCAAGACCTGAACCTTCTCGATCTGGAGGCGATCCCGGCCGACGTGAACGCTGTCATGATCGTCGGGCCGCAGTACGATTTTTCGGATCGCGAAATGAAATTGCTGCGCGACTTCTGGGATAAGCAGGGACGGATACTGCTTCTCCTGGATCCGGCGGCGAAAACGCCGAAGCTGCGTGGCTTTCTAAACGAGTTGGGCGTCAAGGTAAATGACGATCGACTGATGGTTTTTTTGCGCACGGGGATCCAGGAACTGGCACTGACGCGAGATGTGCAAGCGCGTTTCTTGGGCGACAGTCCAGTCACAAAACGGTTAGCCGATGTGCGAGCGCTCTTTTTCGGCGGCACATCTTCCCTTACGCTTGCGCCGGACCGAGTCCGTGCTGCCAACATCCGCCCAGAACCGCTGATCCAGGCTGAAAAGGGTTATTTTGCCGAAACGGATTACAATACCGACAACCAGGCAAAACTGGAGGCCGACGCCAAGCAAAGCAGCAATGTGCCGTTAACAATTGGCGCAGCAGTCGAAAAAGGAGGCAGCGCAGATCAGCGGGTGCAGGTGAATTCGCCGCGTCTGGTAGTAGTTAGTAACGCGACTTTTGTTCAGGACAATGCCATCACGCAAGATCAGCAGGGGCTCGACTTCATCTCTGGCAGTGTGAACTGGCTGTTGAGCCGGGAGCAGCTTATCGGTATCGCGCCAAAAATCCCGAAGCCTCTCACTTTCAGCCTCAGCGAAGAGGCGTTGCGCCGGCTGCGCTGGATTGTTCTGGTTTTCATGCCGCTGGTTCCTGCCGTGATCGGAACCATGGTGTGGTGGCAACGGCGCGTTTGATATGAACTGGAGGACTACCCTCATCCTGGCAGTCATTGCGCTCGCTGGTTTCGCTTACTTCAGGTTCTTTGAAATGAAACGGCCGAGCACGGAAGAAGC
>QHNK01000065.1 GCA_003218415.1 Verrucomicrobiota bacterium
ACGACTGATCCCAACAGCAAGATTTACGGTAATGGAGAGCCAAGTCCGCTGACTACGGGCGGCGGCACGAACTTCGTGGCCGGCGACGGGGTGACGGCGAGTTACAGTCGTGTGGCTGGAGAGAATGCCAGTCCACCGACTTATCACATTACCGCGATCTTAAGTGCGACGGTGCCGGGTGCGTTGAACAATTACAACATCACCAATACGGGCGCCGATTTCACGATCGACAAAAGGGCGCTGGACATCACCGCTAACAACGAGAGCAAGAACTATGGGGATGTGTTCAGCTTCACGGGCAGCGAGTTTACCACGGGAGCTGGCCAGTTGGTCACCGGCGACAGTGTGACCAGTGTGACCTTAACCAGTGCTGGCGCGGCGGCCACGGCGACGGTGGGCGGCTCACCCTACACCATCGTGCCGAGCGCGGCGGTGGGCAGTGGGCTGGGCAACTACAATATCAGCTATCACAATGCTAGCATCGGTCTAACGGTGAACGCGATTGCCCTGGACATCACGGCCAATAATCAGAGCAAGAACTACGGTGACACGTTCACGTTCACGGGGAGCGAGTTTACGGTTGTGGCTGGACAATTAAAGAACAGTGACAGCGTGACCAGCGTGACGTTGAGCAGTGCTGGCGCGGCAGCGACAGCGACGGTGGGCGGCTCACCCTACACCATCGTGCCGAGCGCGGCAGTGGGCAGCGGGCTGGGCAACTACAATATCAGCTATCACGATGCCAGCATCGGTCTGACGGTGAACGTGATTGCCCTGGACATCACGGCCAATAATCAGAGCAAGACCTACGGTGCCACGTTCACCTTCACAGGTAGCGAATTCACCACGGGCGCTGGCCAGTTGCTCAACGGCGACAGTGTGACCAGCGTCACATTAACCAGCACAGGTGCGGCAGCTACGGCAACGGTCGGCGGCTCGCCCTACGTAATCGTGGCGAGCAACGCGACGGGCACGGGCCTGGGCAACTACATTATTAGCTATCACGACGGCTCGCTCACAGTGGAGGCGAGGGGACTGGATATCACAGCCAACGACCAGAGCAAGACTTACGGTGCCACGTTTAGCTTTACAGGTGCGGAGTTCACTACCGCTGCCGGACAGCTGGTCAACGGGGACACCGTGACAAGTGTGGCACTGATAAGCGCGGGGTCGACGGCGACCGCGACAGTTGCAGGGTCGCCCTATGACATCACCCCGAGCGCGGCGACAGGCACCGGGCTGGGCAATTACACCATCACGTATCACGTTGGTCATCTAACGGTGGACGCGAAGGGGCTGGATATCACGGCCAATGACCGGACCAAGACCTACGGAGACATGGTGATCTTTGCGGGGACGGAGTCTGGCAGTGCGGGGCTAGTCAACGGCGACACGGTGACCAGTGTAACCTTAACCAGTGCAGGTGCGGCGGCGACAGCGGGAGTGGGTGGGTCGCCGTATGACATTACGCCAAGCGCGGCGATAGGCACCGGATTGGGCAATTACACGATCGCATATCACGTCGGGCATCTCACGGTTAACCGAAAGGATGCGACGGTGGCTGCTGACAATAAGACTAAGACCTACGGCGACGATAATCCGACGCTGACGGCGACGGTGACAGGCACAGTAAACGGGGACACGTTGAACTACACGCTGGCGACCACAGCGGTGAAGTTCTCAGGTGTGGGTGATTACGCGATCACGGTGGCTCTGGGCTCGAACCCCAACTACAATGCGAGCAAGACTGACGGGAATCTACATATCAACCCGAAGACTGCTTCGGTGGCTGCTGACAATAAGAGCAAGACCTATGGGGACCCTAACCCTGCGCTGACGGCGACGGTGACAGGCACGGTAAACGGGGACACGTTGAACTACACGCTGGCGACCACGGCCGTGCAGTGTTCAAACGTGGGCCCGTACCCGATCACGGTGACGCTTGGCTCGAACGCCAACTACACCGTTACCTCCACCAATGGAACGCTCACGATCATCAAGAAGCACCTGACAGTGACGGCCGCTAACAAGTCCAAGGCTTACGATGGTAATCCGTTTACCGCCTTCACGGTAACGATCACTGGTTTCACCTGTGGAGACACGGTGGCGGTCGTGAGCAACAGCGCTACTTACACTGGCAACGCAGTCGGCGCTACTCTTCCCGGGACCTACACGATTACCCCGCAACAGGGCACCCTGAGCGCGACGAACTACGACTTCACACCGTTCGTTAACGGGACGCTGACCATCGGGTATGGCACCTGCACTGGGCCGACCCCGGGCGGCGTGATTTTGCCCCCAATCAACCAGGACGGCAGCAGCGTCTGGAAGGTCGGCAGCACTGTTCCAGTGAAGTTCACGGTTTGCGGCGCCGATGGCCAACCGATCGCCGACCCAAATGCGGTGTTTGCGAGCGGCTACGGCTCGATAACCCTGATCAACACGGTGCGGGGCACGGTTAACAACGTAAATGAAACTACTTACAACGATATCCCGGACAGTGCGTTCCGCTGGAGCGGTGGGCAGTGGATCTTCAACATGGCCACCGGCAACCTGCAAAAGAACAACACCTACCAGTACCGCATCGCCCTGAAGAACGGCGATTTCGTCTACTTTACGGCCGGCACGAAGTAACGCCTAGAGACAATTCGCTCCAGAGAAATCAGCGCCGGGAGGAGAAATCCTCCCGGCGCTTTGATTCACGATCTCCCGATCGCTCACCCTGACGAGCTTCCCGTCTACCCGACGGCGTCCCCGCATGTCGTGTTCTCTTTTTGTGATTGAACAACGGGCCTATCTGATTTGGTAGGGGCGATTGACCCCAATCGCCGGGGCGGTTCAGTGAACCGCCCCTACCACGTTTACGGTTCGTTGTGGCTCCGGCGCAGCGCGCCAAGTTTATTCGTGTCTATTCGTGGCTTGAAATCTCTGCTCACCCTTGTGAAATTTTGCTTTCGCAAATCGCGGTGACGCTGTTCTTTGTTCGCCGATGACTGTAGCGGGAACTCAACGAATCAGCGCACGCGCGACCGGCGTGGTCGGCGTGGCGATTCTTTGCAGCCGCGTTCTCGGGCTGATTCGGGAGGTGGTTTTCGCGGCCATGTTCGGGGCGAGCCGGAACATGGACGCCTTCCTGACGGCGTTTCGCGCGCCCAACATGTTGCGCGACCTATTTGCCGAAGGCGCGCTCTCGACCGCGTTCGTGACCACGTTTTCGCGACGCATCGCCACCGAGGGCGATCGCTCAGCGTGGGATCTCGCCAGCAAGGTCGCCACGCTCACGGTGGTTTTCATGAGCGCGATTTCGCTGCTCGGCGTCGTTTTTGCACCGGTGCTCATCGACATTCTTGCGCCCGGTTTCCCGGCCGAAAAAGCGGAGCTCACCGTGGTGCTCACCCGGATCATGTTTCCCTTCATTCTGCTGGTTTCGCTCGCGGCCCTGGTGATGGGAATGTTGAACGCGCGACACGTGTTCGGCCCGCCGGCGATGGCCTCGGCCTTTTTTAATCTCGGCTCCATCATCGGGGGAGTTACGCTTTGTTACTGGCTCGATCCGCAACCTGATTGGCGTCATCCGCATTTTGGCGAGCGCGGCCTGGTGGGACTTTCCATCGCGACGTTAATCGGCGGCCTGTTGCAACTGGCGGTGCAACTGCCGTCGCTGCGACGTGTAGGGTTCCGTTTTCATCCCGACTTCAAATGGCGTGATCCCGGGGTGCGCACAATTCTCGGAATGATGGGGCCGGCGATGATCGCAGCCAGCGCCGTGCAGGTCAACGTGGCCGTGAACAGTATTTTCGCGTCGGGCCTGGGCGACGGCCCGATTGCCTGGCTGAACATTGCGTTTCGCTTGATGCAATTGCCGCTGGGAATTTTCGGCGTGGCCGTCGCAACAGTGACACTCCCTTTGGTGTCGCGCAGCGCAGCAGTAGGTAACACGAGCGAGTTCCGCTCTGCGCTGGCGCATTCGGTTCGGCTGGTGCTGCTGCTCACGATTCCAGCGGCGATCGGTCTGATCATTCTCGCGGAACCAATCATTCAATTGATTTATCAACATGGCCGCTTCACACATGAAGCCACGATCCAAACAGCCGCTGCGCTTCGCTTTTATGCTATCGGTCTCGCCGGATATTCGGCGGACAAAGTGCTTGCCCCGGCGTTCTACGCGCTCGACAAGCGCCACCTGCCGATGTTCGTCAGCCTCACTTCGATCGCGGTGAATTTTTCGTTGAACTGGTTCTTTACTTTCCACCTTCACCTGGGCCACCGCGGGCTGGCGCTTTCGACGAGCCTAGTGGCCATCACGAATTTCTTTTTCCTTTACTCGATGATGCGCCACTACACGAAACGATTGGAGACTGGCGCCATGCTGAAAACCATTGGCAAACTGCTTCTTGCCGGCTCGGTCTTGGCCGTCATTTGCTGGGTGGCATCGAGCTTTTTCTTTATGCGCTACCCGCACGCTCTGGCGTGGCAAAACCTGCTGGTGGTGTTGATCACCATCGTTTGCGGCGCAGGCGCATTTTTTAGCGCTACGTACTTGCTGCACGTAGCCGAAGTCCACGACGTTGTCGATCTGCTCCAACGACGTATTGGTAGGGGCGGTTCACCTGAACCGCCGAAGGGCGATTGAAGTCAATAGCCCTACCTTAGCGCTTGATCGAGGTCTTCGATCAGATCATCCGCGTTCTCGAGCCCGATGGACAGGCGCAGCAAACCTTCGGCTGAAGTCGTTCCCGGTCCCTCGATGGATGCGCGATGCTCAATCAAACTTTCCACGCCGCCGAGACTTGTGGCGCGAATGAAAATCTTCGTTTTCGCCGCGACCGACATCGCGGCGTCGCGTCCATCTTTCACTTCAAACGAAAGCATCCCGCCGAACAACGACATCTGCCTCGCGGCAATCTCATGTCCGGGATGCGACTGCAATCCGGGATAATGGACGCGCGCCACCTTTCGGTGTTGGACGAGGAAGTTCGCAACCTTCATTGCGTTCTCCGAATGCGCGCGCATCCGCCATGGCAACGTGCGCATCCCGCGCAAAATCAGCCAGCAATCGAAAGGCGAGGGGACTGCACCACCTTCGTATTGAATGCTGCAGATGCGTTGAAAGAAATCGCTACCTTCTTTTGCAACGACGATTCCTCCGAGAACGTCGCAGTGGCCCCCAAAATATTTTGTGGTCGAATGTAAAATGAAATTGGCGCCCAGATCGAACGGACGCTGTAGCACGGGCGCCCACGTGTTATCGCAAACGCAAACCGCACCGGCGTCGTGAACGATTTCGGCAACCGCGGAAAGATCGACGATTTTTAGTAGCGGATTGGACGGCGTTTCCATCCAGGCCAGTTTCGTTTTTGGTCGCACCGCTTTTTTCACAGCGTCGAGATTGCCCATGTCGATGAAGTCGGCTTGCAGTCCCCAGCGCAGGAAAATTTCGCGCAAGAGTCGCGACGTGCCGTAGTAAGCGTCCACATGCGCAAGCACATGATCGCCCGGCGCGAGCGCTTGAAAAATAGACATGGTCGCGCCGGTGCCGGAGGCGAACGCCGCCGCGCCCGCGCCGCCTTCAAGCGCGCTGATTCCCTGCTCCAGCGCCTGGCGATTCGGGTTGTCGTTGCGCGTGTACATGAAGCCGCGCGGGTACGTTCCTTCGACGTCGCGCTCGAACGTTGTGGAAAGGTAAATCGGGGCAGCGACTGCTCCGGTTGCCGGGTCAACAGCGTGTCCGGCATGAACGGCTAGAGTTTCAATTTTCATTTGTGATCAGGTTATCGAAATTAATCCGCGATTGTCGATCCTCCGGCGCATTTGTTTCATGCGTCGCAGCCGTCCAATTGGAACCGCGTTTTCGATTTGACGCCGTCACTTCACCAGCGCAAATAGCAACTTCCCATGGACGCTCAGGTTTCGCCAGATTCATCCATGACCATTTACGATGACGAAGTTTTCCAGATGGCCTGCGAGCAGTTTCGCGTCATCGCCGATTATCTGAACATCGACAAGGACGACCGTGAGTGGGCGACCTACCCCAAGCGCGCCATTGCCGTGACGTTGCCGGTGCACATGGACGACGGGAGCACCAAGGCTTTCCAGGGTTATCGCGTTCAACATCACATCGCGCTCGGTCCGACCAAGGGCGGCACGCGTTTCGCGCCTTCGTTGTCAATGGGTGAAACGGCCGCGCTGGCGATGTGGATGAGTTGGAAATGCGCGCTGGCCCAATTGCCCTACGGCGGCGCCAAAGGCGGAGTGGCCGTCGATCCAACAAAGCTGTCGCGCACCGAGCTGGAAGCGGTCTCGCGCCGTTACATGCAGGAAATGATCCCGTTCGTCGGGCCGCACACCGACATCATGGGGCCGGACATGGGCACCAATGAACAGATCATGGCTTGGTTCATGGACACTTATTCCGTTTACATGGGCTACGCCGTCAACGAAATCGTCACCGGCAAACCGGTCGCCATCGGCGGCACCGAAGGCCGGCGCGAAGCAACCGGACGCGGCGCTGTTTACCTGATCGAGCGCGCCATGAGCATGCTGAAGATGGATCCCGAAAAATGCACGGCCATTGTGCAGGGATTCGGCAATGTCGGCTCGGTAGCGGCTCTGTCGCTCGCGTACAAAAGCGGCGTCAAAGTCGTCGGGATCAGCGACGCGTATGCCGCGATTTACAATCCCAAGGGAATAGACGTTAAGGCGGCTGAACAGCATATGCTCAAGAAGGGAAATCTGCGCGCGTTTGCTCAAGGCGACCATATCGATCCAAAGGAATTCCTTACTCTGCCGTGCGACGTGCTTATTCCCGCCGCGGTCGATCGAGTGATTACCGGCAAAAATGCCGGCCAAATTAAATGCCGTATCCTTGCCGAAGCTGCCAACGGTCCGACTACGCCGGAGGCCGATCTGATTCTCGAAAACCGCTGGGACGAAATTTTCGTGATCCCGGATATTCTCTGCAACGCCGGTGGAGTGATCGTTTCGTACTTCGAATGGGTGCAGGGTTTGCAGGCCTTTCTGTGGACGGAATCGGAAGTGACGGACAAACTGTTTCGCATCCTCGAGCATTCGTTTGCGCAGGTGATCAAGCGCGCGAAGGAGCACAAGGTTTCGCATCGCACGGCGGCCATGGCCATCGGAGTCGAACGCGTTATCAAGGCCAAACAAGTACGCGGCCTGTTCCCATGAGCTGCGCAAATTTTCCCGGGTAGTGGCGATTGACCTCAATCGCCTGCTCCCACATGCGATTACGCACAGGAAGGCGGTTCGGTGAACCGCCCCTACCAACCAATGAAATTCTCGCACACCGAGGACAAGCGGGATGATCGACATCTCGATATCTTGACAGATGAAGAGAACGGTCTCCGCCTCATCGTCTCGCGTCTGGGAGCGGAATTAATTAGTCTCGCGCGAGTCAATGAAGCCGGAGAGTGGACAGGCTTTCTTTACCGGGACAACGATCTGTCAACGCCGTCTCAGGGCTGGGCAAACCACGCGACCGTCATGGGCTATTATCTTCATCGGCTCAAAAACGGTCGCAGCCTGTACCGGGGCCGCGAAATCAAAGGCGGGAACCACGGCTTCCTTCGCTCCAAGACGTGGCGCCTCGCAGGATTCTCTGATGAGGGCAGCGGTGCTTCATTGAGATATCGAATTACTCCGGAGGACTTTTCGCCTGTTGAATACCCGTTGAAAGTCGGTGTGGATCTAACGTACAAGATCGAATTGAATACGGTCAGCGTTCTTTTCGAGTTTCAGAACCATGAGCCTGAACTGACCGCGCATGTGGCGTTCGGATTGCATCCGGGATTCGCAGCGACTTCGTTCGAAAGCTTTCATCTGCAAATGCCGCGGGGTTGTTATCGCCGGTACTTTTCGCAGGATAATTTTCTCTCTGGTCAGACGCGCGACATCGAGTTTGCCGGCGGCGAAATGCCGTTTCCGAAAACGGAGTTGCCCGGTTCGATCATCCTCGAACTGGTCGATGTTCCGCGGCGGCTATTCTCCTACGTCGATCCGCCGAGTGGGCGGTGGATGACGCTGAATCTGACCGGTGTTCCTTATGTGACTCTGTGGTCCGACGGCGGATCCTTCCTTTGCATCGAGCCTTGCTGGGGGCTGACTGATCACCACGAACAGCGCGCATTTGAACACAAACAGGGTATTCAAACGATTTCGCCCGGCGGCGCGTTGCGCGCGTCCTTCAGTATGATTCCGGACCTTGCGTCCTGCGATTAGCGATGCCTTCGCGGAGGGATGAACGCCGAATAGTCACAAAATTTGTACATAAAAAACCGCACCGCGGGATCGAACCAACAGTGCGGTTGCTCGTGGCTACCGCCTAGAGACCAGCTGGGGGGTTGCCTCTAGGAGGGTTGCCCTTGGGAGGATTGTGTCTGGGATGTGGATACCGGGATCGAACCAACAGTGCGGTTCTCTGACCTTGTCAGTTGCCCAGGGGGCCGTGGCCGGTTGGGGGGTTGCCTTTGGGGTTATGGCCGCCGGGTGCATGGTTAGGTTTCTTTAGTTGGATTGTTTAGTGTTTGTTTCGCGTCAGTAGCACCGAAGAGCAATTGATGCCCGCCTGTAACATCCTGTTTTGGAATCAGGTCATCCAGACGAATCACTTTATCTTTCCTGCGCTTTGGCCTTTGATTTCCTGACTCTCCGGCGGGCGCATTTTTTTTGTTCTTCGGTGCAGTCACTTTGGCTATCTCTGTTATCAGTATTCGTGCCAAGTCTCGGAGCGAGCTAAGGAATAGCGAAGGAGCAGTTGCGGATTTCTCGTTAATCGATAAGCGTTTACGCAGAAATTTGTTCTGCGGAAACTGATAATTTGCTACAGAAGTTATCGGAGCGCCTGGCCCTGTTTTTAGGCCGCCCTGGCTACTTTTTCGGGCCGCAGTGCTTCACTTTTTGACCATACCTTGAAGATAACGGGTCAGCGTGGAGCGAGAAATGCCAAGCAATTTTGCAGCCTGCCGCTGGTTCCGATTCGCCCGCTCATAAACGAATCGGACGTGCCTTTTCATCGCGCTTGCCATCGACAGATCGGTACCAGCGTCGTTCTCTTTGTTGTTGCTGGCCAGGGTAGGAAACGAATTGGCGAGTTCAGAAGTAGCTCGATCTGGCTCCAAGTCGGGAGGAAAAATGACATGTTCGGGCAGAATCACCGAGCCATTGCAAAACAACGTCATAGTGCGCACCGTGTGGCTTAACTCGCGCAGGTTTCCACGCCACTGGTGATTAAGCAATTTTTCCATCGCTTCGGGATGGATAGCCGCAATGTCTTTTCCTTCCTTCAACCCGGCGGCTTTCAATTCAGTCGCAATCAATGCCGGCAACTCCTCCAGGCGCTCACGAAGCGGGGGGATGAGCAAGGTCAGGCCGTTCAATCTCTGATAAAGGTCCTCGCGAAATTTTCCCAATCGCACCCGCTCGCGCAGGGAGCAGTTTGATGCGCAGATGATTCGCGCGTTGGAAGTGAGCATTCTTTCGGAACCGAGCCGCTCAAATTCACCGTATTCGAGCACGCGCAAGATTTTCACCTGGGCGAGGGGGCTCATCTCCGAGATTTCGTCCAGGAATATCGTACCGCCATCAGCGAGCTCGAATTTTCCCTTGATGTTTTGCTGCGCGCCAGTGAATGCCCCGCGCTCGTGACCAAACAACTGACTTTCGAGGAGTGTATCGCTAATTGCCGAGGCGTTAAAGGCGATGAATGGGCGGCCGGCTCGCGCGGATGAATTGTGGATAGCGTGGGCAAGCAACGTCTTGCCGGTGCCGGTTTCGCCAAGAAGTACGACCGGCACGTCTGATTTAGCGGCCAGCGCAGCAAGTTGCAGACAACGCGCCATGGCTGGATTGCTCGTCGTCAGGTCTTCGAGTTTGAGCTTTGAAGGTCGTTCCTTCATGCGTGCGCGAACCGTGTTTAGATTCCCAGCTGCTGACTGGAAAGGTAATAGTACAAACCGCGATGGGCCATCAACTCATCATGTGTGCCAATCTCGGCGATGCTCCCTTTCTCCAGGACCACAATGCGATGGGCTTCACGGATCGTGCTCAAACGATGTGCAATGACAATCGTTGTGCGGCCAGCCATTAGCCGCGAAAGGTTTTCCTGAATCGCGCGTTCGGATTCTGTATCCAGCAAGCTGGTCGCCTCGTCGAAGATCAAAACCGGCGGGTTGTTGTAGATTGCCCGGGCAATTGCGATGCGCTGTTTTTGCCCGCCTGAGAGAGACAGCCCCGATTCGCCGATCTTTGTCTCGTATCCGAGTGGGAGACGGCTGATGAACTCGTGCGCTGCTGCTGCCTCGGCTGCCGAAAGTACGCGATCAAGGTCTGGCTCCGGATCACCGAACGCGATATTGCGCGCAATCGTGTCGTTAAACATGTGGTTCTCCTGAAGAACAATTCCGACCTGCCGGCGGAGATCCCGATAATTTATAGTCTTTGAATCGACCTGGTCGAAATAAATGCTCCCTTCGGTAGGCGTCAGCAGACCGGCAATTAGTTTTATCAGCGTTGTTTTGCCTGATCCGCTGCGGCCCACGAATGCAACCATCCGGCCGGGCACGAGATCCAACGTAATATTTTTTAAAATATCAGGTGATTCGGGTCCGCCGTATTTGAAACTGACACCGCGAAGCTGGATTCGGCCTTCGAGACTGTGGACCGGGATGAGTCGAGAGCGGTCATGCCCTTGCTCCGGCTCTTGTTCGAAGATGTCGTTAAGCCGGTTCAGCAGGACAGCCGCTTGTTGCGTCTTCTGCCAAACGCCAAGCACGCGCAGAATTGCCGCGTATCCCATCGCGGTCAGAGAACTGAATGCGACAAAGCCGCCAACGCTCAAGTGCCCATGAATGACTTGCGTCGCGCCAACCCAGAGAAAAATCGCAGTGGACAGCAGGCCGATCGTCTGCAAGACGCGGTCCCAGGACATGACGATGAAGGTCGCCTTGAAAAGTTTTTGTGAGACCGAGAGAAACTCGTTCAGCATCGCATCACGAACGGTGCTTTCGGCCGATGCCGCTTTAACCGCTTCGATACCTTTGATCGCATCGATTTGCTGTGAACTGTACTTGCCCTGGCTTTCTTCTACGCTGTGACACAGGGGCCGGAGGACCTTCACCGAAAAAATCATTAGCCCCGCATAAAGTGGCGTCGTGGCCAAAAACGCCAGCGTGAGCACCGAGCTATACATCGCCATCAAAATCAGTGCGCCGATGAGAAACACCAATGCCAGCAAGGCGCCGATCCCGTGTTGCACGACAAACTGCCGAAGCTGTCTGGCGCCTTCCAGCCGACGCTGGATATCACCCGTACGGCGATTTGTAAAATAGCTCATCGGCAGAGCAAAAAGCTTCCGGCTCACGAAATCGAGAACCACCGCATCGAAACGCGCGGCCGCAAACGCCAGCAGATACTCCTGCGCGAATGCGGAGAGCTGCACAAACACGATCGCCGCCAGCATGCCAAGCAGGATGGTTTTCAACAGACCGAGGTCATTTTCGACAATGACCTTGTCCACGACGACCTGAGTGAATATCGGAAAGAGAAGTTGAAGGAAACTGACGGCGATCGCCAGGCCGAGCACTTGAAATAAAATGACTTTGAAGCGCGAGAGAAACGGAACCACCCAGGCAAGGCTTGCCTTGCTCTCCGGTGCCTGTTCGAATGCCGGGGTATAGTCGAATAGGGCCGCGTAGCCAGTCCACTTTCCTTCGAATTCGCGGCGGGGAAGTTTTCGCAACCCGCGCGCAGGATCGGCGACCCGGACAAACTGCTCGTCGACATCGTACAGCACGATCCAGTGATTGCCTTCCCAATGAACGATCGCTGGCAGCGGCATGAGCGGGAGATTGCGGACCGAGGCTTTCAAAGCGCGAGCTGCCAAGCCCAGTTCTGTCGCAGCGTGAGAAATCGCCTTGAGACTAGTGCCGTCAATTGCCGTGTGACAAAGCTGTCGAATCCGTGCCAGACTCACTTTGCGTCCGAAATGCCGGCAGATCATCCCGAGACACGCTGCGCCACAGTCCATCTCGTCGATTTGCAGGATATGATCGATTTTGCGGATCCGCTTACCGCGTTTGCGGAACAAGCCACGCTCGTCTGCAAACGGCTCTTCTTTCCCTTCGGTCTCGCTGGGGCGCTGCTCACCGTCCAACTCCACTTTGTCATGCACCTGCGTTTCCGCTGGGAGCAGTTCTGTTGTGAAATCCAGCGGCACGCGCGCTTCTGTCTTTGCCTGATAAAGAGCGAGTCGCTCCGTCAAGAGTTTATCAAATTCGGGAAAACGTCGGCGCAAGTCGCGGACGGCCGCGGGTTCCAGCGACAGCAATTCGCAGTCAGTGAAGGCTTGTACCGAGGCGGCTCGCGGCGAGCCGTTCAAGATCGACAATTCACCAAAAAAATCGCCTTCGCGGTAAAATGCCAGATTTCGCTCCTTCCCATCCACTCCAGTAAAGGCTCGCGCTCTGCCTTTCTGTACAACGTAAAGAGGCCCTGCGCCGTCACCTTCGCGAATGATCAGGTTTCCCTTTTCAAACACGGCGGGTTTCAACGTCTCGATCACGCTGCGCAACACGGGCGTCGGCAGCCGACCGAAATTGCTGAATTGATAAAGGAAGCTTTGCAGGGCGCGATTTCGACCGGTGGTGTCGACAAATTGTTTTAGCTCCGGCTCCTGGCGTACCAGCTCGAGAAAATCGTCGCGATCTATTCGCAAAACGTCGAGTGCGGTGCTACAGCGCACGGTCGCCCTTCGAGTTCCACCCTCGGACAAAGCAGCTTCGCCGAAGCAGTCACCGGGCTTTAACACCCCCAGCGGGATTTCTTCGCCGCCGGGTTTAATCTTTATGGCACGGGCGCGTCCCCGGCTCAGCACGTAAAATGAGTTGGCGGGGTCGCCTTGCTTTACGATCACATCGCCGAATTCGTAGTGTTCTTCCTCAAGCAGAGGCTCGATCGCCGCGAAGTGTTCATCGGAAACAAAGCGAAACACCGATGAGCGTCGCAGAATTTCGCTGTCCTTTACTTTCATTCTGCCGCAGGAGTGGAAACGCCACCGAGCCGCCGCTGGACGTGTCTCCTGGCAAGCTCAGAGAAATGCCGCTCCAGGAGCCGCTGATCGATTCGCGACTGGACGTTTGGATCGTCAGCTTGCGGCTCGATTTTATTAATCACACGACACAGCTCGAATCCGTTGCGTCGCGCCAACGGTCCCAGAATGTCGCCGGCCGAAACGCTCACGAACCTCTGTTGTGCATCGACGGGGAGATCTTCCAAAAGAAAGTCCGCACGTCGGTAAGGATACCGTCCCTCGGTGGCCACTTCTTCCATTGACATGCCGTCCTCGCGCACGCAAAACAGCGCTTCCCGGGCGGCATCGAGCGATTCCAACTCGATCACTTCAGTTTCGAATCTCGTTAAGGGTAGCCGCAAAGCTAGCAATTCGCGTTGACGTGCTTCAGGGACCAGCAGCGTGTCGCAATGCCTCCGGTATGCTGCCTCGATCGCGAGCATTTCATCCAACCACTTCGAATCGCGCCCCAATTTCTCCAGCCAATCCGCCCGTTGTGCCGATTTAATCCTATTCCGATGCAAGAATTTCCGCTCCTCGGCCGTAATTGCCTCTGTGGCCGGTTCTTTTCCTGCGCAGCGTGCAGCGAGACGCGCCATCAAATCGCTGGTCATTCGGTCCAAATCTCCTGATAAAATCAATTCCGTCAGGAACGACCTGCGTAGGTCGGGTGACGCGCACTGATATTCCACTTCATCCGGGGCGACCTTTTCGCGAATCGCGGTGGCAAAGTATTGACGAGTAAAATAGTCGCTGAAGTCATCGAAAGTCAGGCTACGATTTGCAAGCCATGCTTCCGTTTCCTCGGCAGTGATCAAATCGTATTCGTAACGAAATGCTTCTGCCGCACCCGAAATTGCGGACTCGTCTGGCTCTACGTCTAGCTCATCCGCCCGTCTTTCCGCTGCGACTTGGTGGAGAAATTCTTTCCATTTTACATATAACTCGCCCCTGAAAATTGCCGCATCGATTGCATCGCGCGCAGTATACTCCTGTCCTCTGCATGCACACACTACCAAGTCAAGGCCTGAGGTCGACTCCGTGGTCTCCATTAAAAGCCCAAATTTCTACAGCATTTCGGAAAGAAAGTCGAGCCTGTCGTTAAGCGCTCGCCAGTAGCGATTTGACCCAGCAAGCGGGCGAACGCACGGTTCGTCCATCCCATGCCCACCGCTTCCCTTCAGGCTCTGCTCGCGAAATCGATTGATTATGCGGGAATGTTCCCGCCGTGCAGTCTTGCGCTCGAACCAGCCTTCCAGAACCACGCGAAATATGTGTGGTCGCCCGAAGCGTGGATGCTCAACACATTCATTCTTCCCGTTGAACAATTCGACTCAACCAAACAACTCCTTTCGCAATTCGATCCTTTGCATCCGCTCCGCGTCGCTGCCCTCGGACCGAAGACCGCGGATGCGGATGCCTTTCTCGACGCCCTCGAAGAGGCCGACGCGGCGATTCGTTCGTTTTCCAGATACGATGTCGATCTCCTTTCGATTAGTCACCTCGAGATGTTCTTGCCGCATGATGTGGATCTTGCATTGCTGGAAGAGGCCCGATCGATCGTCGGTGATTTGCCAGTTTTCTGGGAAGCGCCACCTGACAGAGCAGAGCAAACCGCCGCGTTGCTGGCGGAACACAATTCCGATGAGGACGCGGCAACGTTCGGTTACAAATTGCGCACCGGCGGAGTGACAGCGGATGCATTTCCTACTTCGACGCAGATCGCCAGCGCCCTAGTGACGCCGGCAACGCATCAACTCCCGATCAAGTTTACGGCGGGGCTGCATCATCCCATCCGCCAATTTCGCGATGAAGTGAAAACAAAGATGCATGGATTTCTCAACGTGCTCGGAGCCGCAGCCCTCGCCGCTGAGCATCGGTGGAATGCACAACAGGCCGCGATCATGCTGGAAGATGAAAACGCAGCGTCGTTTTCATTTGGCGAAGATTGTTTCGCGTGGCGCGAGTGGAAGATCGATACCGAACGGCTGCAATATCGTCGAAGGTTCGTTGTGTCGTTCGGCAGTTGCAGCTTCGACGAGCCGCGCGAGGATTTGCGCGCGCTGGGACTTCTTTGATCACCACGAAGGACACGAAGAGCACGAAGTTCTTTGGAGGTGATTCTGAATTTTCTTCGTGGCCTTCGCGTTCTTCGTGGTTAAATCACGCTGATGAGTTCGCCTTTGCGTAGTTTTGTCGACGTTCCAGCCGATTCGCATTTCCCAATTCAAAATCTTCCCTTCGGTGTCTTTCAGCGGAAAGGTGGTAACCCGGGTGTCGGAGTAGCCATCAGTGATTTGATTGTCGATCTTTCCGCTCTCGAAGAACTGGGTCATTTTCGCACGCCGGAATTTCAGGACCAAAAAGTCTTTTCGGAAGATTCACTAAACAAGTTTCTTGCGCTCGGGCGCCCGGCATGGCGAAAGACGCGCGAGATCCTGCAACGTCTTCTCTCGGCTGAGACGCCCACGCTGCGCGATGACGCGCAGCTGCGCAAAAAAGTTTTTCATACGCAAAGAGACGTAGTGATGAAACTGCCGGCCTGCATCGGCAATTACACCGATTTCTATTCGTCGTATCATCACGCACACAACGTCGGCACGATGTTGCGCGGGCCGGAGAATGCTCTGATGCCGAACTGGAAATGGCTGCCGGTGGCGTATCACGGACGCGCCAGCTCGGTTGTCGTAAGCGGGACTGACGTGCGCCGGCCAAGCGGCCAGATCAAATCGCCAGACGCAGCGGCCCCAACGTTCAGTCCAACTAAAAGCCTCGATTACGAATTGGAAATGGCATTCCTGATCGGGCCTGGAAATTCGTTGGGTGCGCCGGTGCCAATCGCTCGTGCCATCGATCACATCTTCGGCTTTGTCCTGATGAATGATTGGAGCGCGCGCGACATTCAAGCATGGGAGTATCAACCGCTCGGCCCGTTCCTGGCCAAGAACTTTTGCACGAGCATTTCGCCATGGGTCGTCACACTGGAAGCGCTCGAACCTTTCATGAAACCGCTCCCGCTACAGGACCCCGAGCCGCTTCCGTATCTCCGCAGGGAAAATGATTTCACGTTCGACATTCATCTCGAAGCGCACTTGCAAACTTCAGCGATGAAGGCGCCCCAGATCATCACCCGCACAAATTTCCAAAATCTTTACTGGAGCGTCGCGCAGCAACTTGCCCACCACACCGTGAATGGCTGCAACCTGAAACCCGGTGATTTGTTGGCGAGCGGCACGATCAGCGGAGCAACCGAAGAATCGCGCGGTTGCATGCTCGAATTAACCTGGCGCGGCGCTAATCCCTTAAAGCTGCCGAACGGCGAAATCCGCAAATGGCTCGAAGACGGCGACACCCTCACCATAAGTGGCTGGTGC
Source organism: Verrucomicrobiota bacterium (assembly GCA_003218415.1). Lineage (GTDB taxonomy): Bacteria > Verrucomicrobiota > Verrucomicrobiia > Chthoniobacterales > UBA10450 > Udaeobacter. Next base: position 16,459 of record QHNK01000065.1, read on the forward strand.
CAGGGCGACGGCTATCGAATTGGTTTCGGCGAAGTAGCCGGACGAATCATTGGAAGTGACGCGTGAATAGCGACAAGATCGACCTCAAGCGCGCTGTTGTCTTTGCGCGATGGGTTTCCTGGATCGGGCATCCGTTGGTTTTCATTAGCCTGTCGGTCGCCATTATCATTGTCTTGCGCCTGGCTAGCCGCGCAGGCCTCGCACTTTTCCTGACTCTGTTGGCGACACTGATTTTGCCGATGGCACTTTTGCTTTTCCGTGGAGTCCGGTCGGGCCGATGGAGCGACGTAGACGTTTCCGTTCGCGCGGAACGTATCCGATTTTATCCGCGCGCGATTCCAATTTCGGCGGTGGCCGTGATTGGACTTTGGCTTCTGCGCGCGCCTGCTTTCGCATTGCGCGGGGCCGTGGTGACGTGGTTCGTGCTCGTTGTGGCTGCGCTAGTCAACTTTCGAATTAAGCTGTCGTTGCATGCGCTTTTCGCTTTTTACAGCGCGATCATCCTTTTTGTGATCCATCCGCTCGTCGGCGCGATTGCTTTCGTGCTGGCCTTTCTCGTCTTCTGGTCGCGGCTTTATCTGGAGCGCCATGACCTGCTGGAAACGCTGCTCGGCGCTTCGCTCGGCTTACTGGGCGGACTGGTCACTGCCTGGTAGAGATCGCTGTGGCGGGCGCATCGGCGGGAGGGCAGCGACAACGCACAAACCCCGAATACCTTTGGAGTCAATAACGCACGCGAATCAGAAATAATCCTTCGGCGGGCGCAGCGAAGCGGGCCGGACCAAGCTGGCCGGATTCGAGCCGCGCAACGACATCCTCGGTTCGCATTTTGCCAAGAGCGCATTTGACCAGCGCGCCGACAATTAATCGGACCATCTTGTAGAGGAAGCCGTCGCCATAGAAGTCGACCGTGATGCAAGCGGCTTTTTGTCGAATGCGCACGGAATAAATTGTGCGAATCGTGCTGTTTTCTGCTTTGCCCCGATTGGCAGCGAAGCCGGCGAAATCATGAGTGCCGACGAAATGTTTGGCTGCCGCCTTCATAACCTTGAGATCGAGTGGGCGCGCGATATGCCACGCGCGGCGGTACTCGAACGGAGGCAAAACGGGGCCGGACCAGATTCTGTAGCGATAAATTTTTCTTTTTGCTGAAAGACGCGCGTGAAAATTGTTCGATACATATCCGCAGCGAAGAACGCGTATAGCGGGAGGCAGCAACGCATTGAGCGCTTCGACCCAACGCGCAGGTGGCAAAGGTTTACCCGACAGATCGACGTGTGCGCACTGCGCGAGGGCGTGAACGCCTGCGTCCGTTCGTCCGGCCCCGTGAACGCGCGCTGGCGTGCCGGTGATGCGGCCAAACCCGCGTTCGAGATGATCCTGAATAGTATTGCCATGAGATTGGCTCTGCCAGCCGGCGAATTGGGAGCCGTCGTACGCAACGATGAGTTTTAGTCGTCGTGCCATTGCCATCCTCCCGATCCGTGATCAGTGAACAATGATCGGTAACAAAATTTTGCTGTTCACGAATCACAGATTACCGATCATTCTTCCTTGTTGCGATCGCGGCACGCCGGTCGAGATAGCTCTGCAAAATCATTTGCGCAGCTACCTGATCCACGTAGCCGCGAGTGTGCCGCGTTTTCTTGCCTGCGTCACGCAACGCCCGGTGTGCTGCGGCGGTAGTCAGCCGTTCGTCCCAGGTGACAACCGGGCAAGGTAGAATCGCACGCAGCTTTTCTACAAACTGGAGGACTTCAGTCGCGGCCACGCCGATCTGGCCATTCAGCCGCTTGGGTAAGCCCGCGACGACATGATCAACTTTCTTTTCACGGACAATTTCCGAGACGCGCGATGACGCCTGCTCGTTTGCTGGGATCGTCTCGAGCGGATGCGCCAGCAACTGTAACTCATCAGAGATTGCCGCGCCGATGCGCGCCCGTCCAAAATCGAGAGCCAAAATTGGATTCATTGCGGGTCACATCATTGCAGTTCCGGCGGAATCTTGCCGATAAGATCCTTGATCCTTTCAGCTTCGTGTCGGTGACAAATCAAAAGTGCGTCTGGCGTTCGGACGACGATAAGATCATGAACTCCTAGCAGTGCGACGGTTGTGCCGTCTTCCTCGAAAACGATATTATTGCTGGAATCGAGCGCGGTGATGCTGCGGTTTGCAGCGTTTCCATATTTGTCCTTCTCGAAATAATTCGCCACTGCTCGCCAGCTTCCGATGTCATCCCAGTCGAAGCTCGCCTCCACGACAAGAACGCGATCCGCCTTTTCCATAATTGCGTAATCGAATGAGATGCGCGGCAGTTTGCTGAAGCGTTCACGCAAGGCGTTCTCGAAATTCTCCGGAGCCCGAACTTGGGAAATGAAATCAGCCAACTCCGGCGCGTGACGGTTGAATTCGCGGAGCACTGTAGGGACTGACCAAACGAACATTCCCGCGTTCCAGCGGAAATTTCCCTTTCGCAAAAATGATTCTGCCAGATCGAGATTCGGTTTTTCGCGAAAGCGCAGCACGCGATGGATCGAATCGATGTCGGGGCGCTTGCGCAAACGGACCGGTTTGCCTTGCTCGATGTAGCCGAATCCGGGACATGCCCAGCTTGGTTTGATGCCGATGGTTACAAGCCCGCTAGTCTCCTCTGCTGCGTCGGCAGCCAGGGCCAGCGTTTCCTGAAAAGCCTTTCGATTTACAATCACATGATCGGCGGGAAGAACGACCATGATGGCTGCGTGATCGCGAGCTGCCACCCAGCCGGTGCCGAGTGCGACTGCGGCAGCAGTGTCGCGTTTGGCCGGCTCCGCTACAATATTCTCCTTTGGAAAATTCCCGAGCAATTTGCGAACGGCGCTTTCCTGTTCAGCATTGGTCAGGATTAGAATGCGTTCCTGCGGGACAAAGCCTTCAAGGCGCGCCAAAGTTTCTTCCAGCAAAGTTTCGTTTGAGACGAGGCGCAGAAGTTGTTTGGGACGCGCCCGCCTGCTTAATGGCCAAAAGCGTTCACCGCTTCCGCCGGCGAGGATGAGCGCGTAGATCAAATTGGGCATGTCGAGTCAAAAATGGGAGGGTTTTGCAGGTCGCGAAAATTGCCGTTTCTTTTTCCCAAACGCGACGTATATGGTAGGCGATGTCTTTCCCCATATCCATTTCAAAAACTTCCGAACAACTTCCAGTTGACCCGCTCCTGGTGGTCACACGCACCGCTATTGGTCTTGGCTTGGGAATTTTGATGGCTGACAAGATCAAGCCCCCGCTGCGGCAGGCAGCGGCGATTGCGCTCGTTGCAATCGGCGCGTTGGCGGCGGCACCGTGGCTGGTGAAAATCACGCTTGGACAGATAAATCGGCCGGAGTCCGAATGGGGCAGCCGCGCTCGTCTGCGGTCTATTCGCGGGGATTCGGGCTACGGCTCCGATTCAGACATCTACTAAGGGCAGGCGCGGCTGCATTATTCGCTCATCCGCCGCTTTTCGCATTTAGCGGTCAGCTAGCTAACCCAATTACGCTTGTAATCACAGACGGCGGCTAGAGAAATGCTTCCGCAACGGAATCCGCAAGTGCTTTGCCTTTTCGCGTCAGCACGAAATTGCCATTCGATTCTCGAAGCAGCCCAAACCCAATAAACTCATTCGTTTGTTGCGCGAAACGTTTCAAATCCGAAGCGGGAACTCCGTCACACGTGCGCAGTGAAAGCGCGATTCGCTCCGTGCGTTTGATTTCGTCCGTCAGATTTTCGCTCGATTCACCCGGTGATTGGCCGGAAAGAACGCGATCGATGTACGTGCGATAATCACAAACATTTTGCCATCGCCGCATACCTACAGTCGAAAACGCACTCGGACCGATGCCGAGATAATCTTTGCCGAGCCAGTAGGCGCGGTTGTGGACTGACGACAATCCGGGGCGCGCATAGTTTGAGATTTCGTAATGTTCGTAGCCGGCGTTCTCCAGGGTCGACATCGTCATCTCGAAAAACTCGGCGTCTGCGTCCGAGTCCTGACAAAATTCGCCGCGCGCGTAGCGTAGAAAAAATTCCGTGTCCTCTTCATACGTCAGGCAATAGGCGGAGATGTGATCAGGCTGGAGAGCGATGGTTTTCTGCAGCGTCAATCGCCACTGCTCGATGGTCTGGCCTGGCAAACCGAACATCAGATCGATGTTGATGTTCGAGAACCCGGCTGCGCGCAGAAGACGAAACGATTGTTCGGCTTGCTGTGCGCTGTGTTCTCGGCCGAGCAATTTCAGCAGTGCGTTGTCCCACGATTGAACGCCGAGACTGATCCGAGCTACTCCCAGCTCGCGAAGCAGCGCAGCCTTGCGCGTTGACACGCTCCCCGGATTCGCTTCGATGGTCCACTCCTCAAGAAATGAAAGATCGAGTTTTTGGCGGAGGCCTTCGAATAGAAATTCCAATTGCGCAGTCGTAAGCGCTGTCGGCGTTCCGCCACCGAAATAAATGGTTTCAGGTGCTATCGCAAAACTTGCGCATTGCTGATCGAGATCGCGCAATATCGCTTCACAAAATCGCCGCGTCTGGGAACGGTCGAGCAGATCTTTGTAAAAAGCGCAGTACGGGCAGATACGCGCGCAGAAAGGAATGTGAACGTAAAGGTGGCGAATCGCTTCTGTAGCGGCAGGCGTGTCGCCTGCATTAGCGGACGTTTCCGCAGCCGAAACGGCTGTCACCACACTGCCAGAGTTGTGATTCGGGCTGTTACTCATAAAATGGCGATCTTGCTGATGCGAAGCGTAGCTCTCATTCTGTTTTGCGCCATCTCCTCAGCGCTGGCGCAGGGACCGCAGCCTGCGGCCACGCCATCGGTCGTGTATGCTGCGCACAATCCTGACTCAATCAAAGATTACAAGACGAACCCGCGCGTCGTGCATGAGATGGTGGATCGGCTTGTTCTTGCCGCAACCGGCCAGTCTGACGTGGCGAAAGCGTGGGCGTCACTCGTCTCTCCCGACGACAGGATTGGAATTAAAATCTCCGCAGCAGGCGGCGAACTTTTCACCACGCATCATGATGTGGTGAATGCGATCGTGGATGGACTCGTGGCAGCGGGCCATCCCCGAAGCAGCATCATTGTTTGGGACCGCTCTCTCGGTGGAATCAAAGATGCCGGTTATCGCGCGGGAATTGACGGTTACCAGCTACAAGCAATCACGCCGCGCGACGGCTACGACCCGAAAGCGGTCCTGACCGCGCCTTTGATGGGGCAACTGGTTTGGGGCGATTTGGACCACATCGACGCACGGAAATTGGCAATTCTTTCTGACGCTGACAACACCAGCAACGTCAGTCATTTTTCGAAGATCCTTTCGAGCGAAGTTAGCAAGATCATCAACGTCCCGGTGATGAGTATCAGTGAAACGAATGGAATCGCCGGTTGCATTTACAACATGACAATTCCGAACATCGATAACTGGCGTCGTTTTGCGCAAGGCTCTCGTTTTGGCACGGAGAGCCTTGCGGAGATTTATGCTAATCCGATCATCGCAAAGAAGGTCGTCTTCAATTTGATGGACGGCCTCATTGCGCAGTATGCGGGCGGCCCGCAGTCGCAGCCGAACTATGCCACGCATCACGCCACGCTGTACGCGAGCAAGGACCCCGTCGCCCTGGACGCCATCGCCCTGAAGCGTTTGGAAGAATGGCGCGCACGTGCGAGTCTGCCTGCGATCGGCCGCCTCGCGGCCTATGTCGGCTTTGCCAGCCAGCTCGGCCTCGGCAATTCAGCGCTCAATCGGATCGAGGTCCGAAATTTTGGACGATGATCGCGCTCGTAGCAATTTTCCGCGCTGGCATCACCGATGTCGGCTCCAGACCATGAGCACGCGACCGCAGTTGGAGACCACAATTTTGCGCTCGGTCTCGCGGTCATTTTATCTTTCGATCCGATTCCTACCGGCGCGATTACGCGAGCCGATTGCGCTGGCGTATCTGCTTGCACGAGCAACCGACACGGTCGCCGACACAGCGAAAATTTCTAGGAGCGTGCGAATCGAAACTCTCAAAATGCTCTCGGACGGGATTCAAGGTAAAGCCTCGCGCGAAGTTGTTGTTGATCTGATCGCCTCATTTGTCCCGCTACAGACGAACGCGAGCGAACAACGACTGCTTGAATCGTTGCCCGATTGCCTTGCATGGCTCGAGCGAATGGAGCAGGCGGATCGCACTGACATTCGCGTGGTGCTAGAGAAGATCACGCATGGCCAGAAGACGAGATGCTGGCGCTGGGCAAGCGCTACGGAATGGCGCTCCAGTTGATCAACGTTCTGCGCGACGCCGGCTCCGATCTGCGCGCAGGCAGATGTTATTTTCCGGAATACGAATTGAGCGCGGCGCATCTAACCGCATCACAAATCTTTTCTGAACCGGAGCGCTTCCAGTCGATCTATCGGACCTGGCTCGACAAAGCAAAGGCTGGGCTGGAGTGCGGGATACGATATTCGCGCGCCATCGAAAATCGTCGAGTGCGTGCAGCGACAGTTCTGCCGGCATTGATCGGCGCGCGCACGCTTTCGCTCCTGGATGCAGCTGGCCCGACGGCGTTGCAGCGCGCGGTGAAAGTCCCGCGCGGCGACGTGCGTGCCATCACTTTGTTGCTGGTTGTCACTCTCGCTTCACGCAAAGTGATTGATGCGATATTCAATCGCGCAAAACTATAGCCGTTGTCCTGTGGGCAACGCGGGCGCACGAATGTTTATCACCTCAGCGGCGCGCTTCGCATAGCGAAGTGGCTACAAAAAATAATTTCGCTGTCGCTCGTTGATTGGTCGCTCGAGTCGCTCCAGAACCAACAGCATGTCTTCCCAGACTTTACGTTTTTCCGAAGGCGCTTGGTTTCGGAGCAGGTAAGCGGGGTGATACGTGATCATGAGCGGGATGCCGTTGTAAGCGTGCCAGCGTCCGCGCAATTCCCGCATGGTTCCGCGCATTCCGAGCAGGCCCTCCACCGCGACTGCGCCGAGCGCGACCAACACTTTCGGTTGGATGATCTCGATCTGTTCTACCAGATACGGCCGGCAAGTCTGCATCTCCGTCGCCGTGGGCGCGCGATTTCCAAAACTGCCTGGCGGCGTGTCCGGCCGGCACTTGAGGATATTCGCGATATAAACATCTTCGCGGGCGAAGTTCATCGCCTTGATAATTTTCGTCAGCAATTGCCCAGCTCGTCCGACGAATGGTTCGCCTTGCTGATCCTCATCTACCCCGGGCGCTTCGCCGATGAACATTAAATCGGCGTCCGGATTTCCTACGCCGAACACAGTTTGCGTTCGCGAGCAGGCGAGATGCGCGCATTTCGTGCAAACGCGAACGCGTTCACGAATCGGCTCGAGTAATTCTGCTTTGTTCGGCGCCAACTGTAGCCGTCGCCCCGTGGGCGACGCGCGCGCTTCGCACAGCGAAGCGGTTACAGAATCGGCGCCTTGCAATCGAGCGAGCGCAGTTATGGACGCACGCGGCGCGCGATCGTTTGTCTCTCGAATTTTCTCCAGCGCTGCGATGACCAAATCGAGAGCTGGCTGCGCCATTTGAATGATCATCCGAAATTTTGCGCCTGAACGCAATTTTTTTTGGCCTCAACGAGCATCATGCCCGTTGGGCGCACAGCCAGAATGGCTATGTTCCGATAAAACGATGAGCGCGCGGCTAAGCGATTACGACTACGACTTGCCGCAGGAATTGATTGCGCAGCGCCCTCTTCAGCGCCGCGAGGATTCCCGCATGATGGTGCTCCACCGCGCCGCACAGACGATTGAACAGCGCCAATTTCGCGAACTGAAAATGTTTCTGCAACCGGGCGACTTGCTGGTCTTAAACGACACGCGGGTGCTTCCAGCGCGCAGATTCTCGGACGACGGCGCGATTGAATTTTTGTTTCTCGAACGGCTCGGCCCGAAACATTGGAAGTGTCTGGTGAGGCCGGGACGCAAAATGCGTGTTGGCGCAACAACAAAGATCGCCGAGGTCACTTTGCGGGTTGAGGAGATCACAGCCGATGGCGAGCGCATCGTGACATTGGACAAAAATGTCGATCTTTATGCCGGCGGTTCCATGCCGTTGCCGCCGTATATCCCCCGGCACAGCGATGAAAGGGATACGGCGCGCTACCAGACTGTTTTTGCTCATGCGCCTGGCGCGGTTGCCGCTCCCACGGCCGGTCTTCATTTCACCTCGGAAATTTTGCGTGAAATTCAGCACACATTCGTGACGCTGCATGTGGGCCCGGGGACATTTCTGCTGGTGCGCTCGGAAAAGATCGCCGAGCATCGCATGCACGCGGAGTGCTTCTCGATTTCGCCAGAGGCTGCGCGCCAGATTAGCAACGCGCATCGGATCGTCGCGGTTGGAACGACCACGGTGCGCACGCTGGAATCGGCAAGCCGCGCAGACGGAGAGGTTCTCGCGCGAGAAGGCGCGACCAGCCTCTTCATTTATCCGCCTTATGATTTCCGAGCTGTCGACGTTCTGCTTACGAATTTCCACCTGCCGCGCTCGACTTTGCTGATGTTAGTCAGCGCATTTGCTGGCCGCGAATTTTTGCTCCGCGCGTACGAGGAAGCGATTCGCGAACGCTACCGTTTTTACAGCTACGGCGATTGCATGCTGATTTTGTAGAAAATCAACCACGAATGCACACGAATCCTTACAATGTCGAAATCGGAATGACGAAGAAAGAGGCCCGCGAATCACGCGAATGCCCGCAAAAAAATTCCCGAAGCGAAAAATCATTGGGTGTTAATTCGCGTGATTCGCGGGCAAATCTGCGTTCTTTTTTTATTTGTGTTTATTCGTGTTCATTCGTGGTTAAAAGGACCTCATGCCCGACCAACCGAGAGGCGAACTGGTCATTCAAACGATCGCCATGCCGAAGGACACAAACCCGAACGGCGACATTTTCGGCGGTTGGTTGACATCGCAAATGGATCTCGGCAGCGGAATTCTTGCGGCCAAAACTGCGCAAGCGCGAGTGGTTACCGTTGCGATGGAAGGGATGTCGTTTCTTCAACCCGTGCGGGTAGGGGACACGGTCAGATGTTATGCGCGCGTGGAAAAAATCGGGCGGACTTCGATGACCATTCCAGTGGAGGTTTGGGTAACGCGTTATATGACTGGCGAGGAACTCCGCGTTACACACGGCGTCTTTACGCTCGTCGCTGTCGATGAATCCGGGAAACCAATTCCGGTGAAACGGAATTAATCACGAATAGGCACGAATCGACACAAATGAATGACGAGGCAACGCGGTTTGGTGGAGAGGGAACGACGGGCTGCCAATTCGTTCGTCATTCGAGCTTCTGCATTATTTCGTCATTCGTCATTCGTCATTCGTCATTTCTTTGATGTCGCAGTTCGCCTATCTTTTCGAGCGGTTCCCGTCGTTCGGACAGACCTTTTGCTATCGGGAAGTCGCTGAGCTATCGCGACAGAGCATCACTCCACCGATTTTTTCCATTCGCAATCCGAAAGATGAACCGGCGCAGGACTGGGACCCCAGCGTAGTTCAGCGCGTGCAATATCTGCCGGAGGAGAAACAGCTGCTCGAAGAGGTTCGTCGCGCGTCCAAAAAAGGAAAACTGACTGCGGAAATTATCGGTGCTCTGGATGAGTGGGGGCGGCGCCCCGATTTTCTTCGGCTCTATCAGGCTGTTTACATCGGGCTGCGCCTGCAAGAGATGGGGATTCGACATGTTCATGCACATTTTGCTGGAATGGCCGCGCGCACTGCCTTCTGGATCGACAAATTTTTTCCAATCACTTTCAGTTTTACGGCGCACGGGAACGACATTTTTGCGCCGCGAGCTTTTGCCATTGGCCTTGATCGGCTTGTCGGTGAAGCGCGCGTAATCGTTACCGTGGCCGATTACGCGGCGCGGTTCCTGCAAGGGCGATTCCCAAATCAGGCGGATCGCATTCATCGCGTTTACAACGGGTTGAATCTCGCTGAATTCGGTCGCACAGATTTTTCAGCTGCGCCCCAAATGGTTGTGGCAGTAGGTCGTTTGATCCCGAAAAAGGGCTTTGCTGATCTGATCCGTGCCTGCGGACTGCTAGCGGAGCGCGGAAAATCGTTTCAATGCGAAATCATTGGCGACGGCCCGCTCCAAAATGAATTCGGCGCACAGATCAAGGAGCTGAACCTGCAAGATCGCGTGGCGTTACCCGGCGCAAAACCGCAGCGTGAAGTCCGGCAGCGTCTCGCTGCGGCGAACATTTTTGTGCTGCCGAGTGTGGTCGATCCCGAGGGGGGCATGGACAATCTTCCTACGGTTATCATGGAAGCGATGGCGACGGGGCTGCCAGTCGTCTCGACCAAGATCGGTGGGATTCCCGAAATGGTTGTTGAAAGTGAAACAGGTTTTCTGGTGCAACCGGGCGACGTAGTAGCGCTTGCGGACGCGATCGAAACCTCGATCGGCAATCTTTCCTTGGCGCAAAAACTTGGGCGCGCTGGACATGAACGTGCTGAAAAGCTTTTCTCGATTGAGAAGAATGTGCGTGAGTTATGCACGCTGATTCTGTAGCGGCGAGTGACCTCAATCGCCCGGATTCACGACCGTGATTGAGGCTGGTTCAGGTGGACCGCCCTTACTAAATCGTTGGTTATTTTACAGAAAGTCGCGAACACAACCGACTGCGTGCAAGTAAACATGGTGCGGTCCGCCACGCATCAGTTCTTCGCTCATCAGGCTCACGGGATCGTCTTTTCCCGCAGGCATCAATTGTGGAATGCGTTTTCCGCCAGGTTTCCCGCGTGAAACTTCCAGAAGATCACCGCACTTGGCGTGGGTAACGACGAATTCTATATCGGCCGCCGTCAACGCGACTTCGTGAATCGGCTGGCCATCGCGCTGGCGGATTTCGATATCGATCTTTCGACCGGAGGAACTAATAAACTGAAGCTTGTTCTTCCCATTTGTTTTCTCAGCGCGCCAGTTCAATTGCGCCGCGAGCCAACCAACAAATAGGAGAGCAGTCGATCTAAAACCGCTCGCAAAATCGATGCGCAGCTTACTGATTTTGTCCAGGCGATGATGGGAGGCGGGATGATCGAAGAATTGCGCGAGCGCGAAACGAACCTTGTCCAGTCGCGTCCAATTCAGGTCGCAAAGGACGATGCGTTGTTTTGCTTCTGCTTGTGCGGACTCCACGAGACGCATTTGTGCCTGAAAATCCTGCCAGGGCCGGCTGTCGTAGATGACTCGATCGACCCAAGTCCAGAGTTGCGGGTCCATCGGCTCGCGGAATTCGTGCTGCCACCAAAGGTACAACGGCAGGTCCGAATCCAGGTTTGAGAGAACAATGTTCGGCAGCTGAGTAGTACACCCGCCGTTGAGCCGGAATGAAATTTGTTCAGAGCAAACTTGTTTGCTGCCGGCACGGCTCACGTGACAGTGCGCGCTGATCCAGGCATCCACGCGATCGCTTTCTGCGTTGCAGTCCGCCTCGATGACGATCGCGCGACAGGCGTGGTTCTCAGTAATCCTCGCCATCAGTTGCGTGTTTCTGTCTAGTGAGCCCTGCTCTTCGCTGTAAACGGCAAGGTTCATGAGCGAAGCCCGCGTCACAGCGCCTTCGCTTTCCTGCCAGAGTTTTTTCAGCTCGTGATCGATTTTGCCGACTTCGACCGGCACTCCGAGTGAATACGTTTCAGTCACGGCGGGCATCACTCAGAGTCTCCTCCACGCCCGGCCGTCGCGGGCGAGCAAATCATCCGCTGCTTCCGGTCCCCATGAGCCTGCAGGATAAAAAAACAATTCGGGCACATCTTTTTTCGCGTGCCAAGCTTGCTCGATCGGATCGATGAAAGCCCAGGCTTGCTCGACCTCGTCGCGGCGGGCAAAGAGCGTGGCGTCGCCGCTCATCGCGTCGAGCAGCAAGCGCTCGTACGCTTCGGGGCTGGCCTTTCCAAAGGACGTTCCATAATGGAAATCCATTTTCACCGGCTCGATGTGAAAGCTCGTGCCAGGCACCTTGGCATGAATGCGCAACGAAATTCCCTCGTCCGGCTGAATCCGAATGACGAGCACATTGAAGTCGTGCAAATCTTTGTTGAACAGAACCGCAGGCGCTTTTTTGAAATGAATGGAAATTTCGGTTGCCGACTTTGGAAGCCGTTTCCCGACGCGCATATAAATTGGAACGTCGGCCCATCGCCAGTTGTCGATGAACAAACGCAGGGCGACGAAAGTATCCGTTTGAGAATCTGGGTTGACGTTTTCTTCCTGCCGGTAGCCCAGCACCGGGTCGCCGTGAATCGCGCCTTTAGCATACTGACCGCGCACAACACTGGCCGCGATTTCATTGCGGGACCAGCGACGCAGTGATCGCACTACCTTGATTTTTTCATCGCGAATACTATCGGCGCTCAAATCGGTGGGCGGTTCCATCGCGACAAGGCAAAGCAGCTGGAGCAAGTGATTCTGCACCATGTCGCGCAAGGCGCCTGCGCGTTCGTAATAGCCGGCGCGACCCCCGACGCCCAGGGTTTCCGCCGCCGTGATCTGCACATGGTCAATGTAGTGCGTGTTCCAGAGCGGCGCGAAAATCGCGTTCGCAAATCGGAGGACCAGGATGTTCTGCGCCGTTTCCTTGCCGAGAAAATGATCGATGCGGTAGGTTTGCTCTTCGGCAAAAGAATTGCGGACGATGCGATTGAGCTCACGCGCCGAGGCGAGATCGGTTCCGAACGGTTTTTCGACAATTACGCGGACCCAGCTTCCTTTGCAGGTGTCGTTCAAACCGGCGGCTTTCAAGTGCTTGAGGATCGGTTCAAATTGGTCCGGAGCGGCTGCAAAATAGAAAAGGCGATTGCCGCGAGTGCCTTGATCTTTGTCGATTTCATCGAGGCGTTTCGCTAACTGCTTGTAACCAGATTCGTCGCCGAACTCGCTCTGGTGATAAAAAATCGATTGCGCAAACGTCTTCCAAATTTCGTCGCGCACAACCTGGCGGGATAACTTGCGGGTGGCTTCTTCAAGATCGCGCCGGAATTCCTCATCACTTTTTTTACGGCGCGCGAATCCGACAATGGCCACGGCGGGCGGCAGGTCGCCATCGGCCGCGAGGTTATAGAGCGCAGGGACGAGTTTGCGATGAGTGAGATCGCCCGTAGCGCCGAAGATCACAATCGCGCACGGCTGCGGCACCGCGCGGGTGGAAAGCCCTTCCCTGAGCGGGTTTGGTTCCGGTTGATCAGCTGCTCGATTCATACGCGAAACAACATTTCCGGGATAGTCGAATTTGTTTCGATATTCGACATTCGGATTTCGAATTTAGGCACGGGCAAAATCTTCAAAAATCGGAAATTCGAATATCGAAACAAATGCCCAAAAAACTCGAAATTAAATGGGCAGCGAAAATCTCCTCGTTACGTCAAGCACCTTTTGACGCACGCGTTCCAAAGCGTCTGCATCGGTGCGATTAGCCAGCGCTTCAGCAACGAGGTCGGCGATCTCCAGCATTTCCTCTTCCTTCATGCCGCGCGTAGTGACCGCAGGCGTGCCGATGCGGATGCCGCCCGGCTTGAAAATGGGATATGTGTCGAACGGGATCGCATTTTTGTTCACCGTGATCCCGGCGCGATCAAGAACCTCCTGCGCTTCCTTACCGTTGATTTCCTTGGGGCGAAGATCGACCAGCATCAGGTGGTTATCCGT
>QHNK01000066.1 GCA_003218415.1 Verrucomicrobiota bacterium
GTAGAAGTAGTGGTGACGTTTCTCGCGCTTCTCGAGCTGATTCGTCTCAAACAAGTCCGCGCCCTCCAGAAAAACATCTTCGAAGAAATTGAAATCGCGCCCGCGGCAATGTGAGTGTCTGAAGCCATGCCGCGAATTCTGATCGCAGGATGTGGTTATGTCGGGCAAGCGGTAGCCGATTTGGTTCATGCTGCCGGCTGGACAGTCGAAGGCTGGACTCACTCTGCGGAATCGGCAGCGAGGCTGTCAGCAAACCCGTATCCGGTGCGCGGGGTGGATGTCTCACGGCGCGCTCAGGTTGCTGAACACGGAGGAATGTTCGACCCGGTGATACACTGCGCCAGTTCGCGCCGCGGCGACGCCGAAACGTATCGCCAAGTTTACCTCGACGGCGCACGCAATCTCCTCGAAACGTTTCCCGGATCAAAACTGCTCTTTACAAGCAGCACCAGCGTTTACGCGCAAAGCGACGGCTCGTGGGTAACGGAAGAGAGCGAGACAAAACCGGTGCGCGAGACGAGCCGCATCCTGCTCGAAACGGAGAAATTGGTGCTCGACGAGCGCGGCATCGTCGCGCGGCTCGCTGGAATCTACGGACCGGGACGGTCTGCTTTGTTGAGCAAATTCCTTGAAGGCACGGCGGTCATTGATCCGGAAAACGATCGCTTCGTTAACCAGGTGCATCGGGACGATATCGCGAGCGCGCTCTTCTTTTTATTGAGTCGAAAAGTGGAGGGCGCTCAGATTTACAACGTGGTTGACGATCAGCCGATTCTGCAAAGCGAATGCTACCGCTGGCTGGCGCACAAGTTGAATCGTCCACTTCCCCCGATTGGGAAATCAAAAGGACTGCGCAAACGGGGCGACAGCAATAAGCGGGTGAGCAACGCAAAGTTGCGTCGCTTGGGGTGGACACCGCGGTACCCGACGTTTGTCGAAGCTATGGAAAAGAGCATTCTGCCCAGCTTCGCAGACGTCATCTGGACTTCGTCCCATTAGCGCCGGGCTCCGAGTCCGGTGTTAACGAAAGTTCCTAGGCGACCTGCGCGGTTGCGGTAGCCGCTGCTTCGGCGGCACTGTGAAGCTCGTGTCGTTCGCCGAACAACTGGCGGATCACCTCCTCCACAGGCACTTCCTGCACGTTGATATCGCTAACATCGCAAGCTTCGAGCAGCTCGCGGCAGGTTTCTGTGACTTTTGCGCGCGGAACTTTCAGCTGCACCGAAACTGGCGTTTGTTCGGTCACTTCACCGAAGCGAGAAAGATCCCGTGTCGCCTCTTTTTCGAAGGTAAGACTCAGGATTTTGTATCCGGAAAAGCGATCGACGATCTCTTCCAGCGGACCGTCGAAAAAGATTTTGCCGTGGTCGATCACCAGCACACGATGGCACAACTCCTCGATATCCTGCATGTAGTGGCTGGTTAGTAATGTGACGATGTGATGTTCTTCATTGTAGATACGCAGGAACTCGCGCACTCGTTTTTGACTGACTACATCCAACCCGATCGTCGGTTCATCGAGAAACAGCACACGCGGCTCATGAATGAGCGCAGCGATCAACTCCATTTTCATTCGCTCGCCCAGAGAGAGTTCGCGCACCATCACATTCATTTTGTCTTGCACTTCCAAAAGTTCCGATAATCCATTCACGACTTTTTCGAATCGATTGCGGTCGATTCCGTAAATCGCGCGGTTAAGTTCAAGCGATTCCTGTGCAGGCAGGTCCCACCACAGCGCATTCTTTTGTCCCATCAGCAGGCTGAACTGGCGCTTCATCTCGTTGCGCCTTTCCCACGGAACAAAGCCGAGCACGCGCGCGTCCCCCGAAGTTGGGTTCAGCAAACCCGAAAGCATTTTGAGCACAGTAGTTTTCCCGGCGCCGTTTGGACCGAGAAACCCGACAAATTCGCCTTCCTCGATTTGAAACGAGACCTGGTCTGCTGCTCGCGTTTCATCGTACCGCCGCCTTAACAGTCCTTTTACCGAACCCCATAGCCCGCGCTCTTTGCGGTAAGTGCGATAAACCTTGGTCAGTTTGGAAGCTTCAATCGTTGGCATACCCCTTCAATGAAGCTACGTGGTGATGCTCCATGAGCAAAATGATCGCGTGTTAGCCCGCCGCCCTTTTATCCATCGGCGGTGATAGACCGCCGCTACAGAAGGTCGTCGATACACGCCAGCAAGTGAGAGACGGTCTCTTCCGTTTCATCTCCCATGTTTGAGAGGCGAAAAGTTTGGCCTCGAATCTTCCCGTAACCGGGATCAATCACCAGATGATGTTTCTCCCGAAGTTTCCTGGCGAACTCCAGCACGTCGATGCCTCTGTTGTTTGTCACGCAGGTGAGCGTCTTTGAACGGAATCCTTCCTCGGCGAAGAAATCGAACCCGACACTGCGTACCCAACCATGTACCAGCGCGTTTGTGCGCGCGTGTCGAGCAAAACGTGCCTCCAGACCTTCTTCGAAAATTTCGCCGAGCTTGAATTGCAGCGCGTGCATGTGCCCGATGCTGGGCGTGCTCGGTGTCATCCATTGTGCCTGCTGTTTTTTGAACTCCAGAAAATCGAAGTAGAATCCGCGGTTTGCAATCTTTTCGGCGCGCGAGAACCCCTTTTCAGAAACGGAGAACAACGAAAAACCCGGTGGAAGCGCGAGCGCTTTTTGCGCGCCAGTGAGCATCACGTCGATGCCGAGCGCGTCCATTTCGATTTTCACCGCTGAGAATGACGAAACGGTATCGACGACGAGTGCTACGTCAGGATACTTGGCCAGAACGCCGCAGATTTCCTCCAGCGGATTCATCACGCCCGTCGAGGTTTCGCTGTGAGTCAGCGTGACCGTATCGAATTTGCCGGTGGCCAATTGGCGGTCGACGTCTTTCGGGTCGATGTGTTTTCCCCAATCGACTTGAAGCGGCTCGGCGTTTTTTCCGCAGCGCTTTGCGACATCGAACCATTTGTCTGAGAACGCGCCGCACATACAGCAGAGCACGCCGCGATCAGTGAAGTTGCGGATTGAAGCTTCCATCACGCCCCATGCAGAGGAAGTCGAAAGGAACACTGGCTGCTTCGTTCCAAATAGCGTCTGAAGCCCTGGGTGAATCGCGAGGTAAAGATTTTTAAAATCCTCGCCACGATGACCAATCATCGGAAGCGAAAACGCCGCCCACGTTTTTTCTGACACTTCAACTGGGCCGGGAATGAAAAGCTTGTCGTGCGAAGGCATGAGAGCAACGTCCAACGCTTGTCATACGCGAGCAAGCGCTTGTAGCCGGGATCGGTGATCCCGGCAAGACGTGCTGCCTACAGCATTAGTGGCTAGGATAGATCGTCGTCCCAGCGTGCAGGTAGTGATGAAATAAATGGGGTGATTGATCCAGACGCGTTCTAGCCGGCGCAAATGCTTATGCACTTCGTGGTTTGTATTTGGCATCGATGATGCCGGCCAGCTTGAATTTATAACCGAGCCTAGTCCGGGCCGGGATCACCGATCCCGGCTACAACGCTAATGCGAAAGGCGTTGCCTGCTGAAGGAGTGAGATATAATTGGCAGCGCATGAAATTTAGCCTTTTCGGGATTTACTCCGTCGTGGCTGCTGCGCTCGTGCTCTCCGCGCGCGCTGAATCGCCGGGCTACCTCGTGTTTGTCAGTAATGAACGATCCGGCGACATCACCGTGATTGATGGTGCGACGGATGCCGTTGTTACAACGTTCAAGGCAGGCAAGCGACCGCGCGGGATTCATGCGACGCCGGACGGGAAACGACTCTTTGTGACATTGAGCGGCTCGCCACGAATGGCGCCCGGCGTGGATGAAAATCGTGCTCCCGCTGACAAAACCGCTGATGGCATTGGCGTGATTGACGCAGCAGCCCACAAGTTGATCGATCGCTGGCACGTCGGATCAGATCCTGAGCAATTCGCGATTAGCAAAGATGGAAAATTCGCCTTTATCGCGAATGAAGACGATGCCAGCGCTTCGATTGTTGATCTCAACTCCGGCCAATCTCGCGGGAAAATAAAAGTGTCGGAAGAACCGGAAGGCGTCGGCGTCAATCCGAGTAACGGCGAAGTATATGTTACCTGCGAAGAGAAAGGCGAGGTGTTCGCGATCGATCCCGATCAACAGCGCGTAATCGCGAAAATCGACACCGGTGGGCGGCCGCGTTCCGTTGCATTTCTACCGGATGGCTCGCGCGCTTACGTCGCTTGCGAGAACGGGGAATACGTCGCTGTAATCGATGCGAAATCGCACAAGCTATTGTCGAAAATCCAATTGCCAACGGGCTCGCTGCCGATGGGCACCGCCATTTCAAGTGACGGAAAGGAGCTTTACGTCTCGACAGGTCGCGGAAACGCCGTTGCGATCATCGACACGCAGAAGAACGACGTGGCGGCAACAATTCCCGTTGGAAATCGCGCCTGGGGAATCGCGCTCGACCCCAGCGGGTCGAAGCTTTACACTGCAAACGGCGCATCAAACGATGTTTCGGTTGTCGATGTAAAATCGCGCAAAGAACTGCGCCGGATCAAAGTGGGCGACGGCCCCTGGGGAATCGCGATTGTAGGCGCTGCGAAATAGCGACAAGCGGCGCGACTGCCGCCAACTCAAGACGTATGGTTACCTCCTTCCGTGCACCGTGGGATCGAATGTGTATCCCTGCGCCACGTCAATCAGGTTGAACAGCGAACCGCCAATGCCAAAGATGGACGGGACGGTGTTGGCAGGCTGCTGAAGCGTCATCGTGCTGGCGGTGACTTCGTGCAGCCGGTTGTCAATCGCACCGGGCTCGTTCACGTTGGAGAGTGGCACGTCAATCGTGATCGTGCCGTTGGGGCCGGTCGTCGACAGGCAGTTCGCGGCGGGTAGTTGGGTGGCACCGGGATATGTCAGGGTCACCCCGCCGCCGACTGCCTGCGCTGCGTTTTCGCCAACAAAGCACTGCAGCGCGCCGCCGTTGAAGGACTCGGCATAGACGAAGAAATTCCTTCCACCATTCGGATCCGTCGTGGATGGAACGAACCATTGGGTCAGCCAGACCAAATCAGGGTCCGGATCCTGAGCGATTGTCGGCGCGAGAGACAGATTGTTTAGCTGCATCACCATCTGATAACAAGGGGCGGCGCTTGAACAAGGCGCCGTGGTGAGCAGGCTGACGCTCGAGTTGGTGATGTCGAGCTGGGGCATATTGGCGCTGCTAAGACCGTTTACTTCATACTTGCCGTCGTGGCTTGGGTCGGACACGGCGTTGAAGGGGGCCAGTCCCGAAATGCTCACGGGCGAGCTCGCCACTAATAACCCGTTGCCGCCGTTCTGCCGGACGAACATGCCGTGCGGGGCAAAGGGCTCGTCGATATTATTCGAGTCGGCGTAACCGATTTCCGCCTCACCGTTTGGACCCATCCGCATTTGCAGAAAATCGCCGAGGGTGCGGTCGCCGTTCTGGCCGCCAATGAGTGTGAACATGCTGCCGCGATGGATAAAATGCTCACTCGCCAGGATTGGCGCGGTAAAGGTTGGAGTGGCAGCGTGCCCGTTCAATGTCTGCACCATCCACAGGCTCCAGTCGCAGGCGGTGCAGGAGTCGGGGCCGTTAGAAGGATTCGGGGCGACGCCGGGCGTGCCGTACCAGGCGATGTCCACACGTCCATCGTCCCCCGCTACGGCCCAGGCAAACACGTTGTTGTGGAGGGTGCCCACGGGCGAACCCGATGTGTTAATTTGAATCGGAGCGGCCCAAGTGTTGCCTTGATCGGTGGAAAACGAGTACTTGAGCACGGTGTCGCCGGTGACCTGACCGCTGTCATTGATGGGTGCTTGCTCCCACACGGCATAGAGATTGCCCGCCTTGTCAATCGCCATCGTTGGAAAGTTCGCCCCAGTCTTGACGCCGGTCGCACCGAGTTCGGCGACCAGGATGTTGGTACAGTTCAAGCCACTGGGATCGCTCACGTTAGGGACAGGTGGACCGAACGCTACCGGGAAGCAGCGGCCGATCTGAATCTGATGCAAGGCCGCATCATCGTGAATCACAAAGATGTGCTTCACCGGCGAGGCGAGTGTGGCAAATCCGCCATTCCCGTCGGGTTGACCCAAAGTGGTCGCAACGGGGCTGACCTCGTCGTTGCCCATGATGCCTTCATCGCACGAAAGGTCGGCGGTGATGGTATTACGGGGCCCGAACACGATGCCTGCGGTCGCACCGGCACCGTTAACCGGCGAGCGGTACATCACGAGGACATTGTTAACAAGACTGTTTCCGCATACCGGTCCGCCGGGACCGATCTCGTCGTTGACGAGGTAGATGCTGCCGCCGTTCGTCGGGTCGCCGTCGAACGCATACCATTGCCGGTCAACGACTGCGTCCGGAACGCCGGTGTTGCTGCACGTGAAAGTCGCACCCCGGTCATCTGAGCGGGAGGTACTAAAGTTTGCGAGCGTCAGGTCGGCAAAGTAGAGATGTCCGGCCGAGTCCACGCCAGTTTCGGTATCACCGCCGCCGAAGCAAGTGGTGACTTTCCCTTCAAGAGGCGTGGCGCCGATAACCCACTTGAAGGTCTTACCGCCGTCGAGGGAGTGCCAGATCCAGCTAGTATCGGAGGAAAGCGCGCCGGGCACGCTAGTGTAGAGACGGTTCGCATTCGAAGGGTCGAGCCGCAGGCCCTGCTCGAAACCAACCCCGCCAATGCCGCTAATGATCGGATGCCCGAAGGTGAGCGGGGCGGGCCTGGGTCTCGGTGCGGCGAAACTGACCATAGCCAGCATGGCGCCAACGCAACAAAGAGTAAAAGCTACGAAGGCGCGCGGATTAAAGAGACCGGACTGCGAAGAGGGATTTTTTTTCATGGAGATTTTCCTTTGTTAGCTGCAGTGGAGATTGTCGCTGACAATTCGAAAACTCCGGCCCGACCGGATGCTTTTTTTTCACATCACTCAAAATCAGCCGCGGAAACCTGCGGCCTAACAATGTTTCTTCCGAGTTTCAGCCGCCGGATACGTGGCTGTTATCGATGCGAGGTCGCACGAATTTTTGTCCAAAATCCAACTGCCAACGGGCTCACTGCCGATGGGCACCGCCATTTCAAGTGACGGAAAGGAGCTTTACGTCTCAACAGGTCGCGGCAATACAGTTGCGATTATCGACACCGCCAAGAATGCAGTGGCGACAACAATTCCCGTCGGAAACCGCGCCTGGGGAATCGCGCTCGATCCCAGCGGCTCGAAGCTTTACACTGCAAACGGCGCATCAAACGACGTCTCCGTCGTCGATCTCAAATCGCGCAAAGAATTGCATCGGATCAAAGTCGGCGATGGCCCTTGGGGCATTGCAGTTGTAACCGCCGTAAAATAATCTCTTCGACCAGGGGCCGCCATAATCCGCCAGTCGCAAAGCGAGGAGTTATCCACCGGCGTGATTCGGATATCGCTCCCGCAACTCGCGCGATAGGCGATCCGCTTCCTCGGTGTTGCCTGCTTGCCGATATGCCAGCACGGCTTTGTCCAGTGCGCGGGGAGTGATCGCTGGATCGTCGTAAAGCAGCGCGACTCCTTTAAACGCTTTGCCTGCGTCATCGAAATTTCCCCGCTCCAGCTGGACTTCGCCTGCCAGCAAACGCGCCTCTGCATTTACGCGTCCCTCGGGCTGCAGCGTCATGATTTCTTCGGCGATCTTCTGGGCGTCGTCGGGTTTATGCGCGCTGATCTTCACTGCACCCAGCGCGAGTAACACCTTTGCCTTTCCAGCTGGGTCTTTCGCCGTCAGCAGATACTTGGCGAACGCGTCCTCGGCTTCCGGCAAATTCTTTAGCTTGGTGGCCGCGTCTCCCAGATAAAACAAGAAATCGGGTTTAACGTTGCTTGGATTATCTATCTTTCGGAGCGCGCTGAGATATTTTTCTGCGGTTTGGAAATTTTTCTCGTTGTAATATTCGATTCCGAGCCACTCGAGAACTTCTGGCGGGACGTTGACGTTCGGGCTGCTCGCCATGAAATTGTTCACCTCTTTGGTGAGCGCTTGCCGATCTTTCAAATAAAACTGACACAGAATGATCCGAAGTGACGCGAGGTTGTAGTACTGCTCCTTGTTCAGTTCGCGCGCAGTATTAAGCGCAGTTAGCGCTGTTTTATAATCCTTTGCCTCGAATGCGGCCTTGCCAATGTAGTATTGTGCCTGCGCTGCAACAGAGCTCTTGGGAAACTCTTTCAGGAGCTGGCGAAAAGTTTCGACCATGCCTTTGGTATTTTCCTGTTGGCCCAGGATCAGAGCTTTCAATTGCAAGGTCGCCTCCCGCTCGTGCGCTTTGGGATATTTGGCGAGGATTATGCTCAAATCCGTAAGGGCGGCGTTGTAGTCTTTGCTTTGTTCGTACGCCAAGGCTCGCTGACCCAGAGCAGCTGGCATTTCCGGGCTATCCGGGAATGTCTGCACGTAATACGTAAAAGCTTCGATCACGCCGGGAACGTTTTTCATCTGCACGTGGCACAAGCCAAGTTTGTAAGCCGCTTCGGCGCGCAGCTTCGGAGAAAGCTCGGACGCGCGCAGTTCGCCGTAAATTGCCGCCGCGTCGGTGTAATTCTGCTGTTTATAGAGCGCTTCGGCTCTTAACAGCTTCGCTTGGTCGGCACGCTCGTTTGTAGGATTCGTTGCCAGGAATTCGTCCACCGCGGCGTTTAGTGCCGACGGATCGGAATTGTAAACGTTGATCAGCCGCTGGTAAGCAGCATCCTTTGCTTCCTCGCGGTCTGGATAGTTCGCGATAATCTGCCGATAAACCGCTTCCGCCTCCTTTGAGTGCCCGAGCTGCCGCTCGCTATTTGCTGCGAGCAATAACACCTCAGCCTGCGCCGCCTCGGGAAGTTTCTCTAGGTCCTTCTTGTAGTCCCCCAGCAATTCTGCGTATTGCCCAGTCTGGTATTGCAATTTGCGCAAACCGACCTGCGCGATAGCCCGGAATTTCCCAGCTTCAGGGAGAGTGCGGCCTTTTTGCAATAAAGCAGCGGCTGTATCGGCCATCGCTTTGTCAATTTTACCTTTGTCAGCCTGAACAAGTTCGAGCGCAATCATCCCGCCGCGCACAGCCGACTCCGCTCTTAAGGCTGGCTTTTGGGATTCGTTTGCGAGCGCTTCGTATTGCTTCAGCGCATCGATTTTTCTTCCGCGAGCTGCGAAGATCGATGCTGCCGTTAAACGCGCGTCTTCGCGATATGGATTTGGATTCCCGGTGTCGGCAACCTGCGCATAAATATCAGCGGCTTCCTCCTTGCGGCCGGTGGCCTCCAGGCAACGCGCTTCGAAATAGCGCGCGGAAAGCGCTACTGCCGGCTCCTTTGATTTCGCAGCAGAACGGTGAAAGAGCGGAAGCGCCGCAGCGTAATCCTTTTCTGCAAACGCTATCTCAGCGAGAGCGTATGCTGCGGGTCCGGCGAATTCGCTGTCCCCGTAATCATTGAGCACTTTCTGCAAATTTGTGCGAGCGCTGGAAACGCGGTTGAGATTTCGATAACATTCGCCTAACGAGAAGTAAGCGTTCGCCCGGCCAGGACGTCCCGGATAATCGTCGAGATATTTTTGATATTCTGGGACCGCCAGATCGTAAAGCTTGCGAGTGAACAGCGCGTTCGCGTAATCGAGTTGACGCTGATCGGACCGCTCCGTTTCGCGCGCTGGCGGCTCCGAAGATTCTTGCTCCAGGGACCGAAGCGTTCGCTTGATTGAATCTTCCGCAGGGAGCGCGCGGGGTACAGGCGACTCGTCTACCGGCCGGGCCCGGCGCACTTCAGGCTGCCACTGAGCAGGGGCGACGCTTGCGGTCCAAAGCAGCATCGCCAGCCCCAGAAGACTGGCCGGGCTGCGCGTGATTTTCATTTCGCAGTGGCGAAAGCCACGTTGGTTATTCCTGCTTCAGTGCAAATGTTTAATACGCCGATGATATTTTTGTAGGCGCCGGCTTCGTCGCCGCGGATCACTACCGCTTGCTCGGAGTTCAATTGAACCAGGCTCTTTAGCAGTTCACTTAGTTCGGGACCGTTAAGAGTGCGGCGGTTTACAACCACGTTGCCGTCTGTCTTCACATTTACAATAACGTCTCCGATGGGCGCAGTTTTCTCCCTCGCAGCCGACGCTTTTGGCACCTTAACATCAAGCTCGTTCTCGGTGCGGGCCGCGTTCCATGTCAGCAGGAAAAAAATCAACAGTAGCAGCAGCACATCAACTAGAGGTGCCAATTGGATACCGGGATGATGCAACGGCGCGTGACCACGCAAGTTCATGTATTAGTAAGTTGACCAGCCTACAGCTCTTGTTCGATCAGCACAGGAGTTCGCTCCGCCCGTTTGCCGTACTGCAACGAAAGCAAAGCCAGGACGTGCGTCGTAGCAGCTTCCAATTCCGAGATCAGCTTTTGCGCTCTGCCACGAAAGAAAGCGTAAAACATCATCGCTGGAATGCCGATGGCCAAGCCGGCGGCCGTGTTGACCAGTGCCTCGCTGATCCCTCGCGACAGTGCCACGTACCGCGCCGATCCGATGTCCGCTCCCAACGCGCCGAAAGAATGAATGATTCCAAACACCGTGCCCAGCAGCCCCAGCAATGGCGCAATCATTCCGATGTCGGCGAGATAAATGACGCGATTGTTCAGACTTGCCGCCACTCGTGTGCCCTCTGTCTCTGCGATTTCGCGGACCAGCTGGAAATCGGCATGCGGATTTTTGGTCGTGAAATCGAGCATTTTTTGCACTACCCGCGCAATGGCTTCACCGTGCCGATTGGAAACAGCGAGCAACCCCAGATAATCGCGTTTACGCAAAAGCGCGTCGGCCGTAGCCATGTAACCGCTCGAAACCACGGCTCCGCGCCGAATCGTCATCAAGTAAACAACTACGAGCATGACGAAAAAGATCGACAATAGAAACAGCGGAATCATCACCGGCCCGGCTTTGATGAGCGTCTCCATGATGCTCTGCGAGTGCTGGGGCACCAGAGGCGGAGTCGGTTCCTGTGCAATCACAGGCGACGCGCTCGCCAGCGCGGCCAACAGCAGAACCCAAATCTTCATGCCAGAAATTTTGTAATGATATGCGGAGCGATCAGTGGATGCAAATGACCAACTGACAGATCAAACACAAATTACGTCCGCAGGTTGCTAAACAGCCAGCCTTTGTTTGCACTGAAATCTCTTTTATCTCCTGCTCCTGCTCGTGATCGACTCATAAATGCTGTAGCCACGCCCCTGTGGGGCGTCCGAGCTTTGAGCTGCCCGACTTGAGAACGGCGCACAGCGCCGTGGCTACAGCTGCTCGCACATTTATGAGACAGCTTGTGCCGTTTATATCAGCGGCGCACTAGAAAAATGTGCGCCGGTTGAATCTCCGGATCGAGCTCGACGTAATTTTGCCGACCGCGCCATGTGTAACGCGTGTCGTTCAACAGATCGTACACCTCATACTCGTCGCTCTCCATCTGCCCAAATTCTTCAATCGGCACATAGACGAACGAATTCTGCTTTCGATGCGGATCGAGATTCACCACCACGAGAATAATGTTATCGCGCGCAGCGGTCATCCTCCCGTAAAACAAAATGGCCTCGCTCTCAGCGTGGTAGAATCGCAAGTTCCTATACAGCTGGAGGGCGCGGTTTTCCCTCCGGATTTTGTTTATCCGCGCGATCCAGTCTTTGATATTTCCCGGCTCGTTCCAATCGCGTTCTTTGAACTGATACTTTTCGGAGTCGAGATACTCCTCACGACCAGGCAAAGCCTTGTTCTCACACAACTCGTAGCCGCTGTAGATGCCGTAAAGCGGCGAAAGCGTCGCCGCCAGAAGCACCCGAGTCATGAACGCCGGGCGCCCGCCCTCCTGAAGAACAAACGGCAAGATGTCGGGCGTGTTTGGCCAGAGGTTGGGGCGAAAATATTCGCTCATTTCCATTTGAGTCAGTTCCGTAAAATATTCGATGAGCTCGCGCTTCGAGTTTCGCCATGTGAAGTAGGTGTAGCTCTGATTAAATCCGGCTTTGGCCAGCGCCTTCATCATCTTTGGCCGGGTGAACGCCTCGGAGAGAAACATTGTGTCGGGATATTTCTTGCGAACGCCTGTGATCAAATATTCCCAGAACGCGACTGGCTTCGTGTGCGGGTTGTCCACCCGAAAGATGCGCACCCCATGCTCGGCCCAAAACAGCACGATGCTTTTCATCTCGGCCCAGAGCTCACGCCAGTTTTCGCAGCGAAAATTTAATGGATAAATATCTTCGTACTTTTTCGGCGGATTCTCGGCGTATTTGATCGTGCCGTCCGGCCGTTTGTAGAACCACTCGGGGTGCTCCTTGACGTAAGGATGATCGGGCGAGCAGTTCAGCGCAAAGTCGAGGGCGATTTCCATTCCGCGTTTGCGTACCTGTTTTTGAAGCCAGTCGAAATCTGCCAGCGTCCCGAGCGAAGGCTCGACTGCCTTGTGTCCGCCGGCCTCGCTGCCGATCGCCCACGGCACGCCCGGATCGCCCGGCTCGCAGGTGATCGAGTTGTTTCTGCCTTTGCGGTTGGTGTGACCAATCGGATGAATCGGCGGAAAATAAATAACGTCGAAACCCATTGCCTTCGCGTCGTCCACCCGCGGCAAACAATCGCGGAAAGTCGATCCTCGGTCGCCGCGGCCTTCTGCTGATCGCGGAAAAAACTCGTACCACGCTCCGAACAATGCCGCCTGGCGATCGACCACGACCCGAGGAGCGGGGGCATATTGCGCCGCCGCGGAACGATCGGGATACGTCGCCATCAGCACTTCAAGCTCGCCGGATTGGGCGATGGCATAGATTTCTGAATTGGCCATCGTGGCGATTTGCTCGGAAAATTCGCGCAATCGTGCCGCGTCCGCTCGATCGCGTGCGCGCCTTGCGGCAGCTTCCACCAAAGCCGCGCCTTCCAGGGCTTCGCTTCGGAGATCAGAAATGCCGCCATCAAATTTTTTCGCGAACTCGCTTTGCCAACTGCGAAAGGTGTCTGTCCATGCTTCGACCGTGTATTCATGAATGGCCTCGTCATACAGCGTGCAAACGCCGCGCCAGCGATCGTTATCGACGAAAGTCATGGGCGTTTCCCGCCATTCGCGTTTCCCGAGAACCCGCCACTTCAGAACGGCCGCCACCACGTCGTGTCCATCCTTAAAAATGTCCGCCTCCACGGCGAGATCTTCGCCAACGATTCGCTTTATCGGGTAACGCCCGCCCTCGATCAGCGGCTGCAGGTTCTCGATGACAACGGATGGAAACGCCCCAGCCATGGACGATCAATCAACCGAGATTCACCGGGAGCGAAAGAACAAATCGATTGATGAAGGGGAACATAGACCTCTGGTCTGTGCGCCCAGCGGAGTTGCACTCCGCGGAATCACAGACTTATCAGAAAGCGGGTTGCAAACCCGCGGACCACACAGGCTGTAAGCCTATGTTCCGTCCGTTCGCGCCTAAAGCGAAAACTGAAACGCGCACTCGTATAGACCCGAGTTGCGAATCACTTCGCGGCGCACGCGCGTGCCCAGGACGGCTTCGAAGATGTCCTGCTCGAACCGCCCAATGATCGGGTAACGCTCCAGCAGATTCAGGATAGGGGAATGACACTCAAGAATGCGGGAGCCGCCATCTTTGTTATTGATGAACTGGGCCATGTAGCCTTCCCCATCACGGACATGCGCGAGCCACTTCGCGCGTTCCGCTACCGTGTCTCCCTTCGCCTTGGCTTTGATCGCCGCGGTCTTCTTTTTGAAAATGCTGTAAAGGAGCTTCTCCGGCGCGTTTGGTCCGTAGATTTCCTGGGCCGATTTCAACAGGTCCAGAGTGAATTGATGACTGTCGGCGTGAAAAAGATCGTGGCTCCGGCGCGTAAGCCGATAGACCATCTCCGGTCGGCCCATTCTTTGCGGGCGACGCCAGGTGTCCAGATAACCGTCGCGGTGAAGGGTGATGCAATGCTGCTTGATCCCCATGTAGCTCATGTTCATTCTTTCCACGAGCTCGTTGACGGACATTCCCCTGGTGCGCTTGAGTGAGTTGATAATTTCAAGCCGCTGAGTGCGGCCAATTTCCGAGATTAGACGTTGGTTCATAAGGTGAAAACTGGTTGAGAGACCGAAAGTGGGGACTTTACACGCCGCTCTCTTTAATACGCAAGCCTAAAATTTACACAAAATTTACGCAACGGCCGAAAAGAAAAGAAATTACAAGAGAGGCGCTTTCAAGACGCGGCACAGTAACCGCAACGGCGAGACATCTCCCTTGGTTAATAGGGAGGGATTTGATTCGCTCACACCCGTTCGCTCAACCTCTCTCGATTTTCCCGTCTATGTCGCGGCTTCCCAAGCGCTCCATTTTCGACTTCGCTCGGAAGGAACAGCGCATCACGAATAGAGATACTCGTCGTGGTACTCGCGCTGAGGAGCGAACTGGACGTTCGCGTTCCCGGTCTCCGGATACTCGAAGATTTTGCCTTCATAATTGCGAATCACGATTTTTTCGTTGTCGTGATAAAGGATGTAGCCCGGATTAATCGGCACTTTCCCACCGCCGCCGGGGGCGTCGATTACGAACTGTGGCACAGCGTAACCGGTGGTGTGGCCGCGCAGCCCTTCGATGACCTCGATCCCTTTCGCAACCGACGTGCGCAAATGTGACGATCCATTGATCAGGTCGCACTGGTAAATGTAATAAGGGCGCACCCGGCACATGAGCAGCTTGTGCACGAGCGTTTTCATCGTTTCGAGATCGTCGTTCACACCGGAAAGCAACACGCTCTGATTTCCGAGCGGGATGCCTGCGTTGGCCAAACGCTCGAGCGCGTTCTTCACTTCGATCGTTAGCTCGCGCGGATGATTGACATGCACACTCATCCAGAGCGGATGATATTTCGCCAGCAGCGCGCAAAGCTGCGGCGTGATCCGTTGCGGCAGGAAAATCGGCACCCGCGTGCCGATGCGGAGGAACTCAATGTGCTTAATCGCACGCGATCGCGAGAGCAGCTTGTCGAGCCTATCGTCGCTGAAAATCAGAGCGTCGCCACCGCTTAAAAGCACATCGCGCACTTCAGTGTGCGCTTCGAGATAGCGGAATGCTTCTTCGAAATTCGTATGCAATTCCTGTTCGCCGACTCCGCTCACCACGCGGCTGCGCGTGCAGTAGCGGCAGTAACTCGCGCAACGATCCGTCACCAAAAACAGGACACGATCCGGATACCGGTGCACTAATCCCGGCACCGGCATGTGCGAATCTTCGCCGCACGGATCGGCCATGTCGTACGGGGACGTCCAAGTCTCTTCGATCCGTGGAATAACCTGACGCCGGATCGGGTCCTCAGGATTGTCGCGCGGCACGAGATTGAAAAAGTGCGGCGTGACCGCCAGCGCGAGTTTGTCGCCCGACAGCAAAACGCCGCTCCGCTCCACCTCGCTAAGTTCGACGTGTTTCTCGAGCTGAGCGAGCGTCGTGACTCTGTTCTTAAGCTGCCATTTCCAATCGTTCCAGAGTTCTGGCGCCGTGTTCGACCAATAGCCTGGCGCGTGCGAGACGAACTCTTTCCCGTCCCCTTTTTCTAATGCAGCAGTGATCATTTTCGTTGAAAAAAGCTAAGGCCCTCAAATATCGCGTCAACGGAGGCACTTTTGAGTGCGCAGCGCACAACGGAGTTCCGGCTTCAACGGCGGTGCGAAGCAAGCTGTAAGCTATTTTCCGCCGAGCACGCTTAACTCCCAGCGATAACCGTCGGGATCGTGGAACCAAAGGCCCATATTTTTCGATCCCGGACCTTCCGGACCAATTTCATCTCCGGGATCTTCGATATCGGCGCCGATACTCTTCAAATGCGCGAGCGCTTTTCGCAGCGTCGCCATATCTGGCAGATGGAATGAGATATGATCGATGGTTTCGGGCGACGGTTTGCCTTTGAACAACGCAATGGTGACATAATCGTTGCCGACGGCGACGCCATTTTCGAAATCGAATTCCTTGCGCAATCCCAACGCGCGCTCGAACCACTTCGCGCTTTCCTTCGGATCGCGCACAGCTAAACCAAAGTGACCAACCTCCCCGAGCGTGAAGGGAACTTTCATGTGAATCGTTGAATCGCTGAACCACTAAGTCGTTAAATCGGCAGCCTAATGTGGTTCTGAGCCGTTTGACGAAATGAGCGGTTCCATGAAGTGCCGGTTGAAATCTTCCAGTGCGTCACGGGGCGTCTGTCCCAGTCCACTGGTGCCAGTTCGCAGCTTGGGCCCAATAAAGGCCAGCCAGAGGTCGCCAACCATTCCCATTCTTGGGCGCAGCCGTGCGGCCGGGGTGCGCGGATGGTTCTCAAGATAGTCTTCTACGTCTTCTTTTATGACTGCGGGAAGCTCTTCAATTGCGAGCGAGGTCACATCAATAGAAACGTGAGTGGCTCGCATTTTGGACTTAGGAACTCTAAAAGTCCTCGCGTCGCTTTGGGAGCGACGGCGGCCTCGATTCTCCCAAGCAGCCTGTCGCTGCGGAATTAATCGCGGCCCCAAAGCATAGCGACCGAAGTCGTCAGGCTACCGCCCATGTTGAACGTGAGGAATTTCTTTGCGTTCTCAATCTGCCGCGCGCCGGCTTGTTGGCTGAGCTGTTGATAGGCTTCGAAGACCTGGCGAACGCCGGTCGCGCCTACCGGATGGCCGTCGCCGATCAAGCCGCCCCCGGCATTGACCGGAATTTCGAATCGCGCCTTGGATTTTTCCGGGCGCACCTGTGGCAACGTGGTTGCGCCGCTTTTAACAAGCTCGACCCCTTTGCCCGGCTCGGCGAGCCCGAGAATTTCGTAAGCGACAATTTCAGTAATGGAAAAGCAATCGTGCACCTCGGCGCCTTGCAGATCGCGCGGCGTAAGGTTTGCCATGCGAAAGGCTTTCTCCGCCGCCTTTCGTGCGGTCGAGAACGTTGGAGCATCTTTCTTG
>QHNK01000186.1 GCA_003218415.1 Verrucomicrobiota bacterium
TGAAGGAATGCATCGAAGAGCCGAAAAAACTGCCGCTGGATTTTTGACGGAATGATATGGAAAAATTTGACGTCGTTATCATCGGCTCCGGCCCGGGCGGTTACATTGCTGCAATCCGTGCCGGCCAGCTCGGCTTAAAGACGGCGCTAGTCGAAAAAGACAAAGAACTAGGCGGCACTTGCCTGAACGTCGGCTGTATCCCCAGCAAAGCGCTTCTGACTTCGAGCGATCATTTCGTGTTCGTCAAAAAAGAG
Organism: Verrucomicrobiota bacterium; assembly: GCA_003218415.1. GTDB lineage: Bacteria > Verrucomicrobiota > Verrucomicrobiia > Chthoniobacterales > UBA10450 > Udaeobacter. Next base: position 255 of record QHNK01000186.1, read on the forward strand.
GCGGCCAAGCATGGCATCGTCATCGACGGCGCGCGCGTCGATCTCACGAAGATGCAGGAGCGCAAAGACAGAGTCGTGAAGACATTCAACAGCGGTGTGCGCACGCTGATGAAAACGAACAAGGTCACTACCTTCGCAGGCTTGGCCACAATCACCGCGCCCGGGAAAGTTTCTATTAAATCCTCCAGTGGTGAGACACAGGAGATCGAAACGAAAAATATCGTCATCGCTACCGGCAGCGCACCGGTGGAACTGCCGTTCGCGAAATTTGACGGCAAAACAATCGTCAGCAGCACCGAAGCGCTGGAGTTCACGGAACCTCCAAAGAAACTCGTTGTCATGGGTGCAGGCGCGGTAGGGCTGGAACTGGGCTCCGTTTGGAACCGGCTTGGTTCCGAAGTCACGATGCTGGAATTTTTGCCGCGCATCGCTCTCGGGTTCGATCTTGAGCTGTCGAACCTGCTTCAACGTTTGCTTACCGCTCAAGGCATGACGTTCCACCTCGAGGCAAAAGTGAGCGCAGTGAAGGTCGACAACGGTCATGCGACCGTGACTGCGACCAAAGGCGGCGAAGAACTGAAATTCGATGCCGACAAGGTGCTCGTCTCAGTCGGACGCCGCCCATTCTCGGACGGCTTGGGCGCAGAAAAGGTCGGGGTCGAGTTCGACGAAAAGAGGCGGATCAAAGTGGACAAACATTTCCGCACAAATATGGAAGGCATTTACGCTATCGGCGATGTGATCGCCGGGCCCATGCTGGCGCACAAAGCCGAAGACGAAGGAATTGCCTGCATAGAAATCATCGCCCGCAAAGCTGGCCACGTGAACTACGAAGCCATCGCCGGGATCATTTACACCAATCCCGAGCTAGCAGGCGTCGGTCTCACCGAAGACCAGGCCAAAGAGCAGAGGATCGATGTGCGCATCGGCAAATTTCCCTTTCGCGCTAACAGCCGCGCGCTTTGCAGTGATGACGTGGAAGGAATGGTGAAGTTTGTTGCCGACGCAAAAACCGATCGCATTCTCGGTGCCCACATCTTGCACCACCTCGCTTCGGAATTAATCGCCGAAGCCGTTTCCGTAATTGAATTCGGCGGCAGCTCCGAAGACATCGGGCGCACCTGTCATTCTCACCCCACGCTGAGCGAAGCAGTTAGAGAAGCCGCACTGAACGTAGAGAAGCGCGCGCTGCACATCATGAATCGCTGATTGTTGTAGTGGCGTCTGGGTCAAACGTCGACGTGAGTGACACAAACACCTCTACGACGGCCTGGACGTGCTAACTTCGCGGTTGTGGAAAGCACCCCTGCCATTCTATTGCGCAAACGCAAATTCAGCGAGACCAGCTTGATCGTCTCGTGGTGCACGGAATCATTTGGCTGCATTCATACCGTCGCAAAAGGTGCGCGTCGTCAGAAAAGCCCGTTTGCCGGAAAGCTGGATTTATTTTTTGAAGCTGAAATTTCTGTCGTGCGCAGCCGAAAATCGGATCTGCATACGCTCACAGAAGTGGTGGTGAAGAATCCGTTCGCCGAGATTCGTAGCAACTATCTGCGCATGCAGACCGCAGCTTATTTTGTTGAGCTCATTGAGATTTGCACCGAGCGCGATCATCGCGAGCCGGAATTGTTCGGGCTTTTGCGCCGAGCGTTCGGCTATCTGGCTGCCAACGATTCGACGGCACGCGCGGTCGCGCATTTCGAGACTGAGCTGGCGCGCATTGCCGGCGTGCACGATATGAAAAGCCTCAAAGCCGACCCGGCCTTTGCGCTGGGAAATCTGTTCGGTCGACTGCCGCTCTCCCGCACGCCGCTCTTGAAAACACTCGCGGCAGAGACGAAAAACAGTTCGAAATGAGATTGCGCAGTCTGGTCGCTACGTTCGCAATCGCCGCGTTGAGTCCCGCAGCATCGGCGAACGAGACTTACAAGTTCGATCCATCGGGGTCTACGATTGGTTTCAGTGTGCATCAATTCCTCGGTACCACCCATGGGAAATTCACGAAGTTCAACGGCAAGATCGAAATC
>QHNK01000187.1 GCA_003218415.1 Verrucomicrobiota bacterium
CGTGCCTTCGAACGAAGAAGCGATCCAGCTGGCCACAAACCTGAACGGCGGTTCATGGGTGGGCCAGGTGCTCGATTCCGGCAAGGTGGACGAACAACGATTCCTCAGCGCAATTGGGAATTTCTTCCGGGTGCCGGTTGTCTCCATCGACGCGAAGAAGATCGATCGCGACACATTATCGACCCTACCGAGTCGTTTTGTTTTTCAACATCACATTCTGCCCATTGAGGTGAAGGAGAATTCGGTCGTGCTGGCTACTTATGATCTTTTCAATTCCATTGGCCGCCAGCTCGCAGCGCAGCTTTTGAAAAAGCCGGCCGACTGGGTGCTGGTGCCGCGCGCGCAGCTTTTGCGCGCGATGAAAACGCTCTACGGCATCGGGGCGGAAACATTCGATGAAATCCTGAAGACGAACCGCGCCTTCGAGGTGTTGCAGGACTCCGAAACCGCCATCGAGCTCAACGCCGACGATCCCGAGGCGTCTGTGGTGAAATTCGTAAACCAGATCATTCGTGAGGCGATTTTGGAGCGCGCAACGGACATTCACGTTGAGCCGCTGGAAAACGATCTGCGGATTCGGTATCGAATCGATGGAATTTTGCACGAAGTCGCTGTGCCGCCGCAGTTGCGCGTCTTGCAGTCGGCCATCATCTCGCGCCTGAAAGTAATGTCGCACATGGACATCGCCGAACGCCGATTGCCTCAGGATGGTCGCATGAATTTGCAGGCGGGTAATCAAAACATCGATGTGCGCGTTTCGACCATTCCCACTGTCAATGGCGAATCGATTAGTCTGCGGTTGCTCAGCCGCAGCGAGCAGCAGTTCGGGTTTGATCGTCTCGATCTCAGCGAGAGGCAGGAGAAGATCATTCGCCATTTATTGGCGCAGCCCAACGGCATCATCCTTCTCACCGGCCCGACCGGCTGCGGCAAATCGACGTCGCTTTATTGCTTCCTGACCAGCATCAATTCAGTGCAACGCCGCATCATCACCATCGAAGAACCGGTCGAATATCGAATTCCCGGTGTCTCGCAAATCGATGTGAAACCGGAGATTGATCTGACTTTCGCCAAAGGTCTCCGTCACATTTTGCGACAGGATCCGAATGTGGTCATGGTCGGCGAGATACGCGACATTGAAACCGCGGACATTGCGATTCGCGCGGCCATGACTGGCCACCTTGTTTTCAGCACGCTGCACACGAACGATGCGGTAGGTGGCATCACGCGTTTGCTCGACATGGATGTGGAACCGTTTCTGCTCGCCTCGGTCGTGAAATCCTTCATCGCGCAACGGCTCGTGCGCACGATTTGTCCGGACTGCGTCGAAATGGTTGACTATCCGCACGAGTATCTCGCCGAGATCGGTTTTCCGGTGAAAGAACACGGCACGCGGTTCCGGCGTGGCGCCGGTTGCGATCAATGCCGCCAGACCGGCTATCAGGGTCGCGCGGCGATCTATGAAATTTGCCTCATTACTGAGCCGCTGAGAAAGCTGATCATGCAAAAGCGCGATGGCGGCGAGCTCAAGCAATGCGCCATCGCCGAAGGCATGGAGACATTACGGCATGACGGCTGGCGACGCGTCGCCCAAGGCAGGACGACCATCGAAGAAGTTGTGCGCGTCACGCAAACTGACGAAGTGATGGCTGAAACCACCGAAGAAGCCGAGCCGGTGGTAGCCGCCGAATCAGCCTAGGCGCTACTATTCAAAATTGGCTGTCGTATCATTCGCCACGCAATTCGCGAATGGCCATGGCGTAATCTTTCGAGTGAAAAATTGAGGTGCCGGCGACGAGTACGTTTGCGCCGTTTTCGATTGAGAGCCTGGCCGTGTCCGCGTTGATGCCGCCATCCACTTCGATGTCGATCTTGCTATTCAGCGATCTGGCGCGCTTAACTTTTTGCATTTGATCAGTTCGAAATGGTTGGCCGCCAAAACCGGGATGCACCGTCATGACCAGCAACAAGTCAATCTTGTCCAAAAAGGGCTCGACGAGATCAAAGGAGGTTTCAGGATTTAAAGTTAACCCGGCGCGGCAACCGCCGTCTCGAATTTGCTGCAACGTTTTTGCGACATGGTGCTTCGCTTCCGGTTCAGCGTGAACGGTGATGAAATTTGCGCCGGCTTTGACAAATCGCGGCACGTAATGATCGGCATGCTCGATCATGAGATGGACATCGAGCGGAAGACTCGTTAGGCCGCGTACAATCCTGACAATCTCCGGGCCGAAGGAAATGTTATCGACAAAATGTCCATCCATGATGTCGCAGTGGATCCAATCCGCGCCTGCGGCCTCGACGCGGTGGATTTCGTCACAGAGTCGCGAGAAATCGGCGGCAAGAATGGACGGGGCGACGATCACTCTTCCCATGGAGTGATGGAGTAATGGAGTAATGGAGCGATGGCAAGCCCCTCCGCAATACTCCGGCACTCGAACACTCCATTACTCCGATAGAAATGCGCTTGACGGCGCGCCGCGCCGTTTCATGTTACGGCGTTTCAGGCTGGCCGAATCGCGGCGCGGGGGATGGGTCCTGCGAAAATAGACCCAGCTCAGACGGGTGAACGCGCTTCCTTCGGACTGGAAAGTGCTACTAAATAATTCATGTTCAACGGACTTTTCGGCTGGTTATCCAGCGACATCGGGATCGATCTCGGAACGGCGAACACTCTTGTTTACGTAAAAGATCAGG
>QHNK01000067.1 GCA_003218415.1 Verrucomicrobiota bacterium
TGCCGATCCGGTGCACAATTTCCTGACAAGGCGCTTCCTTCACTTGCTTCGGACGCGCGTGCAGCAGATGAATTCCTTGTTTGAGCAAACTCCAGCCTTCGCGCAGATCGGTTGGTGGTTTTGCTTTGAGAATAAGTTGAATTTCCTGTGCGATATCCGCGACATCCGCTACCTGTAACGCGAGAGCCATGCGCCGGTGCGAACCCATCGTATTAATCGCAACCGGGAACGCGGATTTTTTTCCATCGACAATCGGTTGCTCAAACAGCAGCGCCTTTCCGCCGCCGGGCGATTTCATCTCGCGGTCTGCCCATTCTGCTATGAGCAAATCGGTATCGACGGGGACCGTGATGCGTTTCAACTCGCCCGCTTTTTCGAGAGCGGCGAGGAAACTTGTAAACGAGCGGTAAGCCATTGCTCAGGCGCCGCAATCGATTCTGCTCAATTGCGTGGAGAAAAGTGAGCGAAATGTTGCTTAGCCATACCGGCGTTCCATGTATTGGAATGACACTACGCGCCCATTGGTGAATGTGACGGTCTTATACGGAACAGGAATACTCGGCGGAATGTAAGCATAATAGAACGGATCGTAGAAGGGGCTGCCGAAAAAGATAAACGAGTGCCCGTGATGGTGTGTCCGGACAAAGGCCACACTGGGGCCGAAGCCGTAACCCCAACCCCACGGCCCGTACGGCCCCCCATAGGGGTATGGAGCAGTTTCGTAGGTTATATAAATCCAGGTCTCGGTCGGTTGCCCGCGCATATTGCCTATGATCTTGCGTTCGGGCCCGCCCCAGGCCAGCCACACCGCATTTTGAGACATGCCTGCGCGGATTTGGCCTTGACTTACCAGCGCCTGATCACTGGCCGAAAGGCGTTGATAAATTTCGGGATGCTTGGAAATGCGGTCCTGAGTTGTCTCGCAACTCGTAAGAATCAATGCGCTGGTTGCGAGGCAAAGCGGCAGCGCCTTGGGAAGAATTCGACCTTTCATGCTGACGATCATATGTGCTGCCTATAGCGCGTCAATTATCTCCAGCTTTGTTGATTCAACATCGTCCCGCCGGTAGAGTTGCACTCCAATGCAGGATCGCTACGGCCACCGGATTTCTTATCTGCGTGTCTCGATTACTGACCGCTGCAACGAACGCTGTACCTACTGCATGCCGCAGGAATTGCAGGAGTGGTTGCCGCGTGAAGAGATTCTGACGTTCGAGGAAACGCTGCGTCTTATTCGTATTGCAGCCGAACTAGGCGTTTCAAAAGTGCGAGTCACCGGTGGCGAGCCGCTGACGCGCCGGGACGTTGTCCATTTCATTGCCCAAATCCCGACAATTTCTGGAATCAAGAATCTGGGTCTCTCTACGAATGGAACTTTGCTTGCGCGCCAAATTACATCTGGAAAAACAATGGCAACGGCTTTGCGCGAGGCAGGTGTCCAATCGGTCAACATCTCCCTCGATACATTGGATCGAGATGTGTATTCCAGGATCACCGGTCGGGATTTCCACGCTCAGGTTCTAGAGGGGATCGATGCCGCAATCGCAGTTGGTTTCGATCAGATCAAATTGAACACCGTCCTGATGCGGGGTCGTAACGAGAACCAATTGATCCCGCTAATCGAATTCGCCGCATCGCGCAATTTGATCCTGCGTTTCATCGAAATGATGCCCGTGAGCACGACCGACGTGCTCAGCGAAAACAATTTCATGTCGATCCTCGAGGCGAAACGGTTAATCGAATCGGTTTACGGAAGTCTGATCCCGGAGACGGAATTTCGAACAAACGGGCCAGCCACTTACTATCAAATCCCGGGATGCAAACAGCGCATTGGGTTTATCGGGGCAATGACTAACCTGCATTTCTGCGAAAACTGCAACAAACTGCGACTCACATGCGATGGGAAATTGCGTCCCTGCCTGGGGAGCTATCTGGAGTTCGACATCATGAAACCGCTGCGGGCTGGCGCGAGTGATGAGGAGCTTAAGCAATTCTTTCTCGATGTGGTCGATCGAAAACCGGAGCAGCACGATTTTCGCGACAATTATCAACCGAACCGCAAGATGATCGCCATCGGCGGCTGAACACCCAGGAATGGGATTCCTTTTCCTGTCATGTTGAGCAAAGCGAAACATCTCTGAATATTCTCTGGTGCTGGTGGAAGAAATGATCCGAGATTCTTCTCCCGCGAATGCGGGATCAGAATGACAAAATGGAAAAAATGAAACGCCTGAGTCACATCAGTTCCGATGGCCGCGCCCAGATGGTCGATGTTTCGGCCAAGCCGGTTAGTAAGCGAAGAGCTGTCGCCACCGGCAAGATTCGACTCCAACGCAAGACGCTTGATCTAATTTCAAAGGATCAAATCGCGAAAGGCAATGTGTTTGCGACTGCGCGGATTGCCGGCATCCAGGCTGCGAAGCAAACGGCGAACCTCATCCCGCTTTGCCACAATCTACCGCTCGGTGAAGTTAAGATCGACATTGTCACTTCTCACGAGGGCGCAGAGGTAAAATGCGCGGCGCAAACGATTGCGCAGACCGGAGTCGAGATGGAAGCGCTCGTTGGCGTCACTGGCGCCTTGCTTACGATTTACGATATGTGCAAAGCCGTGGACAAAGAGATGCAGATCTACGATGTGCGCTTGATTGAAAAGACAAAACACCCTGTGGCGGCGGCCTATGACCGCCGAAGTGAAAAATCGCGGCGCTCATAGAGTCGCCGCTACAAACATGCAAATACAAGTTGGCATCATCACGATCTCCGATCGCGCCAGCGCGGGTGATTACAAAGACCTCGGCGGACCCGCGTTGAAAGAAGCGGCGCAAAGAGGGGGATGGCAGGTACTCGCGGAAGCGATCGTGCCGGATGACGCAACACGTATTCAGGAAACAGTTCGCTCGTTTTCTCAGCAAGGCTGCGGTTTGATTCTGGCGACAGGCGGCACGGGAATTGGACCGCGTGACGTCACCCCGGAAGCAATTCGCGCGATCATGCGCGTTGAGTTGCCGGGCTTTGGAGAGGTGATGCGCGCCGAATCAATGAAAATTACGCCGAATTCCATTTTGTCGCGTAGCCTGGCGGCGATTGTCGATCATGCGCTGGTGATCGCGCTTCCCGGGAAACCGAGCGGAGCTGTGGAGTGTCTCAGCTTTGTGCAAGGCGCAATTCCCCATGGCGTCGCGCTTGCGCAAGGGACGCCGACGTCGTGCTGATGAAACGACCGAAATGTCAGTCGGGAAAAATAAGCAGTCGCATCAACTGTATGCCGTAACCGGTCAGCTGCGCGGTTTCGCCGTGGCCGGAGACTATGTCACGGGTCAAGGACGAATAATTAATCGAGCTTTTCTTGATGTAACGCAGCTCTGGCTGGGTCACGTGTTTGTCGCTCGGTTCTACTTTTAGCGGCACACCGGAACGCGCAAAAGAGACTTCCCACGAAGCTTGCTGGTTTCGGTTTCCGGCCAGCATCCAGGAGTAAAGCTTCGGTAATTCGAAATGGGGCGATTTGGGCAAGGTCACCTTGTAGAAGGTTTCTTCGCCGCTGAGAAACTCAGGAATGGTAAGCGAGGGATTCTGGTGGAGCGCAAGATAAAGCCGCGCAATGTCGAGCCCGGCAAGATTCAAGCCGTTATAAATGCCGTTGTGATTCGGGTCATTTCTGAAGAATGCGTCATGCCACGCTTCGAATTGATGGCTGAACATTAAATCCAATTCCAAATGGAGATGGGCCCGCTCCCGGTTTATCCCGACTCCAGTGTAGCCCATGACGGCGATAGGCTGCCGGCGTTTGACCGAATCACCCGGATGCACCCGGATGGAGCTCAGGTGTCCGTACAAGCTGTAGTAACTGGAGCCGTCCCAGCGGTGCTCGATCACGATGTATTTCCCATAGTTCGAGTAGCCGGGCACGAGATTGGTGTGCACGACTTTTCCGTCGCTAATGGCGCGGACTTTATCGAGCGGCTCGCCGTTTTCATCGCGATGCAGGGAGCGAATATCGATTCCTTCGTGAAAGCGTGTGTAAACGACGCCACCCGCTGTGTCGGTGGGATCGCGCACAAAGCCGTATTTGCCGCCCTCCCATGGAGTCGATTTCTCTCCCTTGTAATTGCGTTCGACGTACTGGTAAAAGGCCGCGCCGTCGCCCGAGAACAGAGCGTCATTATCCGTAGGCAGAACAAGATCGAGAGCGTGATCTTGCGCGGGCTGAGCCCTTATCGCGATTGACGAAAAAATGGCGAGGACAATTGCGGCAGCGAATAATCGCATGGTGGATCAACGCGATCGACGTTTTCGTTGGCCGACCAAGCGCCAGTCTTTTTTCATCAAGCTAATGTCGGCTGCGGTAAGGCCCGAAGGAATGTAGATTCTTCCATCCGAAACGCGCTTGTCGATTTGGAGTTCGGTAATGAATCGGCCATTGATGAAAACAAAGAGGAAACCGCCGCGGCGCTCAACGCTCAAAGTATCGAGCACCACCCGCCCATGATCATCGAGCTGAAGCAGCGCGCCATAGGTTCCATCGTTGGCTGTGTAAGAAGAAAACGCCATGACATCTCGCTCCGAAATCCACGGCATCTTTTCGATTGCCACCTCTTTACCGGAAACTTGGGTGCGCACCGATGTGGCGAAAACCTCGGTGTCTCGAGGATTCGCCTGGGCATGCACGCGGAGGGTGCAATGCGATTGTTTCGCTACGCCTGCGACCGGCGCCCAAAGCAGGCAAAGAGCAAATAGCCGGAGAATCTTCATGCCGATTGATAAAGGGTTTGACAGGAATTTTGCAACTCCGAAAACTTTCGGGTCTGTTTAAGTCCGCTCATGAAGCCCCGCATTGTTTTGCTTCTTCTCATGCTTTTTATGGCCGTGAGCATCTTTGGCCAGGACGCCGCGCCAACGGCGACGCCGCGTAGACGGGGTTGGTTGGGCCGCATTCTCCATCCGTTTTCTCCAGAGGTTGTCCCGCAATACAAAGATCCAAAGCTGCGCGGGCTCGCTCTCGATCTCCAAATCACGCCGCAGACCGTAAAGCTGTCTGAGGTTCGCCAACTCGGAATCAAAGTGACGCTGGCAAATCTGTCAAAGCGTCCTGTGGCGCTCGACTTTCTGACGAACCAGCGGATCGAAATTTACCTGATCAATTCCGCGGGCGACATCCTGACAAAGTGGTCCGACAATCATGCCATCGCGGAAAAACCCGCCACGATTCTAGTTAATCCGCAAGAGCGGATCGAGTACAGCGAAACGATCTCGACGCGCGAGCTCACGCCGAACAAGGTCTTTATCGCCGAAGTGTTCTTTCCCCAATACCCGGAGTTGCGAATCCGGCAAAAATTCCTGGCTGTACCTTAACGAAAGTGGTTAGTCGATAGCCGATAGTTGATGGAGCCGAGCGTGACTGCAAATCAACTCTCAACTAAAACCTATAAACTCTTTTCCGACTACCATACCCATCCGCAGGGGCACCGGGTGCAACGGTACACCCAGGCGTTGCTTCAGCCCTGGGCGGATTCAGCGCGTAAATCAGGGTTAACCGACATCGCTTTGACTGATCACGATCGTTATCACGCAGGAATCGACTTCGATGAAATCGATCGTTTGCGGGAAAGAAATCCCGATTTGCGAATCCGCGCGGGCATCGAGCTCGATAACGACCCAATCCACTCGGCGGCTGGCCGAAACTGGATTGAGAACCATTGGGACAAGCTCGATTTTGTCCTGGGCTCGGTTCATTTCCTTACTCGCGCCGATCAGATGTTCGACAGCGTGCCGGATGGCGCCGCGCAATTTGAAGGCCGGAGTATCGACGCGATTTACGCCGATTATTTTCGCCGTGTCCGCGAAATAGCAACGACGGGACTGGTCGATTGCCTCGCCCATCTGGATCTGATCAAAATCCACGGTCATCGGCCGGGCACAGGGATCGGCAGTTTGGTTAATGAAACACTCGATTTTATTCACGCACAGAATCTCGCGGTTGAGCTTTCCACCGCTGGATGGCGCAAGCCGGTGAACGAGCTTTACCCGGGTGACCGGATCCTTCAGCTGGCGATAGGGAAGGGGATTCCTTTCACTACGGCCTCTGACGCGCATTCGCACGCGCAACTCGGCGACAATTTTCGGAGCCTCGCGCAAAAGATGGCGAACTTTGGGATTCGCCGGGTGTGCATCTTCGAAAAGCACAACCGTATTCAGGTGCCGCTATAACTGAAGGTCGAGCTGCGATTGTCTCTGTGGTGACAAAGCCTGTTCTGTTTCGGAGGACAGCGGCAACATGAAGCCTAGACGTTGGGCGAGCCGTTGGCAGGTTTCGGGTGCGAATCCTTCGAAGTGATTGCTGGTGAACGCCCATACATTGCGCACTTCGGGAAGATGCCGCTCAATTTTAAGTGACCAGCTGTCCAGCGCGGCTTCACGTTTCCAGAGCAATTTTTCATAATGATGGACGTGGCCGCCATCAACGTCGTATTTCGTTGCATAATCACCGAGTAGACGCAGATAGAGAAAATCTGTCGTGCACGGCAGGAATTCGAACGGGGCAAGATTTCGTTCATTAAGGGGAGTGGTATCGGCCCACACCCAGCAAATGCGATACCTTTCCAAGAGGCGGATAAACTGCGGCCGATGCCATCCGGCATGACGAAATTCAATCGCGAAACGGAAATCCGGCGGCAGTTGCTCAAGAAATTTGCGCAGCGCCGTTTTGCCGTCTTTTGGCGCAAAGGAGGGCGGAAGCTGGATGAGAATCACCTGGAGCTTTGGCGCGAGCGGCTCAATCGCCCGGAGAAACGAATTCAATTCTGCTGTGCAATCGCGCAGTCGACAGGTGTGTGTAATTTCGCGCGGGAGTTTGCAGGCGAAACGAAAAGCGTTAGGCGTGATCTCGATCCAACGCTGAATGGTCGCTTCGGCCGGGGCGGCATAAAATGTGGAATCGACTTCCACAGCCGGGAAGTAATTGGCGTAAAATTCGAGCCATCGGGACTCTGGCAAGTCGGAAGGATAAAAAGAGCCGCGCCAGTCTTCGAAACTCCACGCGCAGGCGCCGATGCGAATTTTATGCTGATCGATCAGATTCAATGGCTTAGACACTTAATCGGTTTTGCCCGTTTGGAAAAGATGTTACTGTAAAGTCGCGGTGAACATCAGCCATCGAGTTTCAGTTTGGCCGACTGATGATCTTGACGGAATCGATAAGTCAATTACCCTGCCACACCCGATGGACCTCTTGATTCGCGTTGCTTTGCTTTGTACAGCTGTCACTTTGATTTTTTCTGAATCAGTAACGGCCTCGGTTGTCTTTCAACCGGGCAAAAAAGCCAAGTTCGTCGCCCCGGGGGAAGAACAAGTGAGCGAGACAGCGCTGGAGTTGTATAATACTGCGCAGAGCGCTGAAAAGGAAGGCAACTTGAAACGCGCGATTCATGCGTACGCAAACATCGTGCGGCACCATCCCAAAGATGCTCTTGCCCCGAGCGCCCTCTATCGCGGGGCGCAATTGCAGGAGCAGCACCACGACTATCTCGCCGCGGCGGATTCGTATCGGCTCTTGGTCGAAAGATATCCCGGTAGCCCGCACTTCGATGAAGCAATCGAGGCGCAGTTTCGCATCGGCGAAATGTATCTGACTGGCAAAAAGAAGAAGATTCTGGGGATCTCGCTTGGGAAGTCGCTGGATCGGGCTGTAACGATTTTCGCGAACATTGTCCGCACTGCGCCATTCGGGAAATACACAGCGCGCGCGCAATTCAACATTGGCCTGGCGCGCGAGAAACAGAATGTGCCCGAGATGGCGGTTGAAGCGTACCAGGCTGTGGTGAACAAATTTCCAAACGAGCCGGTCGCAGCGGATGCGCAATATCAGATCGGTTATATCTGGTTGATGGCGGCTCGAAGGGGCACCACGGATGCGGCCGCAACCACCAATGCCAAAACAGCTTTCCAAGATTTCCTTCTCCATTATCCGCATAGCGAGAAAGCCGCTCAGGCGCGCGCAAACCTGGACCTTCTTGAGCACAAGGAAACGACCAGCTCCTACGAAGTGGCCAAATTTTACGACAAACAGAAATATTATCGCGCCGCGGTAATCTACTACAATGAGGTGATTCGGCAGCAACCCGGGTCAACCCAGAGTAATCTGGCGAAAAAACGGATCGATCAGTTGCGCGCGAAGGTCGGTGAGGCTGCGCTTCAGCCCGCCTTGCCCGTGGCACAGACTGGCAAGAAAAAGGGCGAAGCGCGTGGTACGCAGACTGCCGCCACCGGGTCCGCGAAGCCAGGTCCGGCAAATAACGAAGCGCCGTTGCCCGCCCCGGACAGCGATGGTTCGCTTCCGCCACCGGCTTCACTCGGGCCCGACACTACCACTGCGCCTGATCCCTTGTTTGCACCGCCGAGCACGAGCACAAGCTCCGATATTTCTTCTACCCCAGCGGCATCGGCCTCACCGGCGCCTTGAAAGCTTCACTTGCGACAGTATTCTGCCTCGCCCTTTGTGGTTGCCTTGGCTATCACGTCGGGCCGGTAAAGCCATATTATCTGCGCGACGTTCACACCATCGCAGTCCCAACTTTCAAAAATCGCACTCTGGTCCCGCGCATCGAGGTTTTGGTCACTGATACCGTAATCAAGCAGTTGCAACAGGATGGGACGTTTCAGGTTGCCAATGGGGACAAGGCGGACGCCACTTTGACGGGCGAAGTAGCTCTCATCCGCCGGCTGCCGGCGCGCTCGGTGCGCGGGAACGTGTTGGCCACAACCGAATTTAGTCTGGCGTTAAGCGTAAAGTACTCTCTAACCGGACGAGATGGCAAAGACCTGGCACCGCCCGGCCAGGCGGTCGGCACGACCAGTTTCTTTGTGAGCAGCGACGTAACTAGTGATGAACGACAAGCCTTGCCGCTTGCTACTGAGGATCTCGCCACCCGATTAGTTAGCCAGCTAAGCGAGGGCTGGTGATGAGTGATGAAAGGTGAAGAAAGGCTTTGGAGCATCCTCAATGACAAACTCGATACTCTGCGTGCCGCAAACCGTTTGCCTGAGGCGATTCGCGTTGCCGAAACAGCACTTGAGGTCGCCAAGCGCGCTTTCAAGGGTAGCCAGACTCCACTTGCCACCAGCTTTGAGAAGCTAGGCCAGCTACTCGAGCAAAAGGGAGATTACACCGCGGCCGAGGGATACCTGCTGAAGGCGCATGCAATTCTGGAAAAGGTAAAGCCGCCGGACCAGCGCGATATCTTCCGCTCGGCGCAGCGGCTGGCATTCTTATGCGATAGTCTGGGCCGATCTGAGGAAGCGATCAATCTCTATCAGAAAGCAATAACCGCCGGCACCGAGATCGAAGATGTTCCTTATTCGGATATCGGAACGATGTTAAACAACGTTGCGATGATTCTGCGTAAGTCAGGCCGGCAAAAGGCGGCAGAACCGTGCTATCTGCGTGCTTTGGAAATTTACGAGAAGCAACTGGGAGCTGATCATGCCGACGTAGCGTCAGTGCTGAACAATCTGGCGGTGTTTTACACGAACGAGCGCCGTTACACTGAAGCTGAGAAAATACATCTTCGAGCGCTGGCGATCCGGCAGAAATTGCATCCACCTCCGCTCGCAGACATTGCGCAATCAAAATGCAACCTGGCGGTGGTCTATCATTCGCGCGGTGATTACGCCAAAGCCGCCGAGCTTTATCAATCCTCGCTGAAAACCTGGGAGGAAGTGCAGGAAAAGCCCTCCAAGGATTACGACATCGTTGTGTCCAATTACGCCGATCTTTTGCGCTCCATTGGTCAGGTACGCAAAGCGCATCAGTTGGAGGTTCGCGCACGCAAGAAGCGATTGGGCTGATTCAAATCGAGGCTGCTTCTTATCGCAATGTCTCTGATTTAACCTTGCAGGCGCTTGGTGCGCGCGCATTGTAGGGCCGCTGTCTATGCTCGCGTGGCGGAATTGGCAGACGCGTACGGCTCAGGACCGTATGGGGAAACCCGTGGAGGTTCGAGTCCTCTCGCGAGCACTAAGCCTCGTCCCCCAAACCGACCTTCAGCAAGAGGCAAAACAGAAAACGTGCAATGCCAGTTGGATGGACTGATTACTTCGCTGCGGCTTTCTTTCTTGCCGCCCAGCGAGCCTTCATTAACTGGGAGAGCTTTCTTCGCCCGGCTGGCGTGAGTGCGCCCTTTTTCTTCGCGGGAGCTTTCTTCGTGCCCGCCGCTTTCCTTCTTGCCGCCCAGCGAGCCTTCATTAACTGGGAGAGCTTTCTTCGCCCGGCCGGCGTGAGCTGGCCTTTTTTCTTGGTAGGAGCCGCTGTTGTCGCGCCCCTTTTTCTTGCCCAACGAGCTTTCGCAGCTGCCGCAAGCTTCGCTCGCGTCGCGGGCGAAAAGTAGCGGCCACCCGCGGGAGCTGTTGGCTTCGGAGGGGCGCCTGCCAGAAGTGAGGAAAGACGTTTTTCCAGATTATCGATTTGTCGGCGAATTGAGATCGCTTCTTGTAGAGTTCTAACGGATATATCCATGTGTTGTTCAATAGCCGGGGTCGGCTGGGATGGCAATTACAATTTTTATAACAAGTCGATGCCTGACATTACTTGGCCCGCCATGCCTATTAGTTATATCGATGTGATAACCAGCAAAATGAATTGTCATGAAAAGTGCAAGCTGGTGTTCTATCAAATCTTGAAGAAATGACTACGCAACGTGCGCGGGTCCGAAAAATGTTCGGATCCATTGCCAGGCGCTATGATCTCGCAAATCATTTGCTTAGCTGCGGGATCGATTTCTACTGGCGACGGCGTGCGGCTGAAATCGTCGCCGGTTGGCGACCGCATAGGATTGCCGATCTTGCGACTGGCACCGGAGATTTGGCGCTTGCCTTACAAAAAAAATTGCCGGATGCGGAAATTGTGGGCGTCGATTTTCTGCCGGAAATGCTGGACCTTGCGCAGCGAAAGGGTGTGCGCCAAGTCGTACTTGCCGATGCGATGAACCTGCCATTTGGCGATGCTTCATTCGATTGCGTCACCATCGCATTCGGGCTGCGCAATCTGGAAAACTGGGGAGCTGCGCTTACTGAGATGTCGCGCGCGCTCAGGACGAGTGGACGATTGCTCGTGCTTGAGTTCTCACTGCCTACAACGCCGATCTTGCGCGCAATCTATCGCTTCTATTTGCATCATTGCCTGCCCTTACTTGGCTCTTTCCTAACAGGGAAGAAAACCGCCTACGATTACCTTGGCGATTCGATCGAGGAATTTCCGAGTGGCAATGCGATGTGTCAGTTGATGCAGGCGAACGGTTTCGCGCGGCCGACGTTTGAACCCTTGACCGGCGGAATCGTCACAATTTACACGGCCCAAAAATCATAATTCGCGTCATCCTGAACCGAGCGAAGCGAACTCGAAGGATGCTGTGTTGAAACCCTCAAGCAAACCCACGCGATTCCTCGACTTCGCTCGGAATGACGAGAGAGATTTACGGCGCCACGTTGGTCACCGGTGTCGTCGTTGGCGGAGGCGATGCCGTAGCTTGCGCCTCCAGCGGCAATCTCAAGGTATTCAAGTCCGAATTGCTGATTGCAAAGGTGCCTTCGCGTCCGTCCACGCGCGCGCACCACGTGCCGTCATTGTTTTGTGCGCCGATAGTCAACTTATGGGACGTCTTGTTATCCGGTGAAGTTGTGAAGGCGATCACAACCTGCGGTTTTCCAAAACCATGTTGAGGCGTTGTAGCTCCGAGCCAGCGCACCGCACGCAAGCCCGACAATGTGTTCAGCAGCGATTGCACATTGGCTTGATTGACGTCGCCGCTTCCTTTCAGCCAGTGCCATTGATTATTTTGATCGCGCTCCAGCGACAGCTCCTTCTCAGCCGTGACACTTAAGCGATGGATTTGTTCGGGCTTGAACTTAAAGATCGACAACTCCTGCCATTGCAACAGATCCGGTGAAATTTGATCCAGCAGACCGCGACGGACTGCCACGACGAATGGCTCATCCGTCAGCCGCGCGTAAACATTATCGCCTTCTGGTTTTCCAAAGGCGATCCCGGCAAACGGCTGCTCACCCGCCTTCGTTTCAGCAGTGTTCTCCGAAGCAAATGAACTGAATGTCAATTGCGTCTGCGGCTTATCGAGGCCGTATTTCGGCAGATTGGACGCGACGTCTTCCACAAATCTTGTCACCCGCTCATTTTGCAGCGCGTCGATCAGGCGCCGGACCGCGCCTGAATCCGCCGGTGTGTTGTTTCGGGTGGCGATGATCCAATTTTCATCTTTGCGCGCGAGAACCGTTTTGCCTTTGCCTGGGACATCGATCGTGATCCGATCGAGAATGTTTGTGTCGATGCGAACCAGATGATTGTCCCGCAGATCGGCCGGTTTCGTGTTTAGGAGCTCTTCGGTCTTTTTCGGGAGCGTGTAAACGGATCCGCGAGGAGCGAATCGTACATAAATCTGGTCTTTTTCCTTCTCTGGCACGCTGCCGATCTGCAGCGTCTGGCCTTTGTCCTCGCGCCCGAAGACCTTGATCGACTCTCCGATCTCAACCTTCTGGTCCTTGTTCTCGGCCTGATCAAACAGTGTGATCGATCCGCGCGGCTCCGCCAATCCATAAGGGCGCAGGTCACCACGATCATCGGCCACAAATTGTTGAATGCGTGCCGTCGTGATTTGTGCAATCAAGTCACCGACTTTCTGGTCATCGGCTCGCGCGCGCAGCGGTTTAAGAATGTCCCAATGATCGCCTTTCTTCTCCAGCTCCATTTCGCCCGCAGGCGTCTTCAATGTGATGCGGCGCACCTGCGCAGTAGTCAGGTCCGTTAGTTTTCTATCGCGAAATTCCTCCGGTTTTTTATCTATGTCTTTCCTGATCGACTGCTTGGCGAGGAATGTTTCCTTCGAATTCTGAAGGCGCACATACATCCTGCCTTCCAACGCAGCGTCCTTTCCAAACCAGATTTCCGGCGGTTTATCTCGGCCGACCAGTTTGAGTTTTAGCTTCGGATTGTTGAGGCCATACTCAGTCAGTTTGCTCTTATCAGCCTCAATATCTTTCGCCGGGATGGTTCCCTCCTTTTCCCAGGTCTCCAAATCCGACAACAAATTGTCGACCAGAACGCCATCGGCTTGATCTTTAATCGGGGTTTCAAGTCGCCACTTGCTCTCCCGGCGCCGTATTTCGATCTGTTGATCGCCATTTTTTATGACGATGCCGTCGACCTTGTTTCTGTCGAAATTGACCACGTTTTGGGCCTGCCTCGTGGCTTCTTCCGTGCTCGGCCGTTTCATTTCAAAGAACCTGAAG
>QHNK01000170.1 GCA_003218415.1 Verrucomicrobiota bacterium
AGAAAAAGATCGACCGTTTGAACAAATGCTCGAGTTGAACGACGACGAAGCACTCTCTGCCGAGCATTTGGACTCGCAAGTGCAAAAGGCGCAGGAGCAACTGCTGCAGCTCAAGCGCCAGCAGGAACAGATCGAAAAGCAAAAACGCGAGCTGGAAGAATTAAGCCGTCGCCAGGAGGAATTGGAACATGGGCGAGCGGAAATGACCGATAAACTGACGCGCTCTCTGGTTGTGCTGGAGCGTGAAGCGTACAGTGTGCAAAATCGGCTGGAGCAAATCCGATCGGCTCGGGAAAGTTTCGCGCAACATTTGGAGTTGATCGAAGCGGTCGATCCCAGAAGCTGGAATCCGTCAGATTTGCATAAGGAACTGAGCCGGGCGTTGAGCACTGTGGACGACGCGCGCACCGAGTACAGCGAGCAACGCAGCCGGTTGCAAGCAGCCGAGGCGGCCACTGGCGAGTCATCGTTGCCGGACGCCGCGGCTGATGCGTATCAAAGCAGCAATGGCCGCTCATTTTTTCAATGGTTGCAGATCGGGCTCGCGCTCACCTTGCCGCTGATTATTTTCGGCGCGGTCGCCCTTCTGTTTTTCTTTTGGATGGCCAGCAAGTGATGGCGATGTTTCGGCGTCCACGCAGATCGAGCCCGCCGCTTCGCCGCAAGCAACAAGAGATAGCACGACAGGAGGCGGAGTTACATGACAAGCTCGACCGGCTCGAGCGCATGGTTACAAAAGGACGACCGATCCCGCAGAACAGATCTCCAGCGCAAGCGGCGGAAGAAGGAATAAGAGGCAACAAGACCACAAAACAATTTCAGGTCTCGCTCGCGCTAGACGGCGGACACTCCATCGGGGCAAGCCGACGTGCCAAGCGACCTCGTTCGATGCGCAAAGAACGGCGAGAGGGCCGGATCATTTTTCTCCTTCTTTTGACCGCGCTTGCGGCCGCAGTCATGTGGCTCATCAGCCACCTGCACTCTTGAATGCTAACCATGGCTAAACCTTCGGACCTCGATGTCACATACGTTGCCAGACTCGCGCGGATCAATCTGACTGAAGTCGAGGCGAAAGTTTTTCAGAAGCAGTTGGATGATGTGCTGCAGTACGTCGAAAAACTTGGTCAGGCAGACATAAGCGATGTGGAGCCGGCTGCGCATGCCCTCCCAATTTTTAATGTCTTCCGCGAGGACGCGCCGCGTGACTGGTTCACAGCGAAGCAAGCACTGAGCAACGCGCCTCGAAAGGCGAACGGCCTTTTTATCGTCCCAAAAGTGGTGGAATGACGGCGCAAGATCTGCCGGCGCTTAGCATTGCCGACCTGCAGTTGCTATTGCGTCGCCGCGAAGTTTCCCCACGCGAAGTAATCGATGCTTTGCGAGCTCGCATTGAAGTGGTTGATGGAGATATCGGCGCTTATCTCTCGCTCGACATGGACGCCGCCACGAACGAGGCGGACAAGGCGAATGTCGATCTCCCGCTGGGTGGCATCCCGCTAGCAATCAAAGACATCATCAGCGTAATGGGTCAGCCGTGCACCTGTGCGTCGAAGATCTTGCAGGGTTATCGCGCCACCTATGACGCGACCGTCATTCGGAAATTGCGCGCAGCGGGTGCGATTCCATTTGGAAAAACCAACCTGGACGAGTTCGCCATGGGTTCGTCCACCGAAAATTCCGCGCTGAAGCTGACGCGCAATCCGTGGGACTTGTCGCGCGTGCCGGGTGGCTCCAGTGGCGGGTCGGCAGCAGCAGTGGCCGCGGACGCTGCGTTCGGTGCGCTCGGCACAGATACTGGTGGCTCGATTCGGCAACCGGCTGCGCTTTCGGGTATTGTCGGCCTTAAACCGACTTATGGACGAGTTTCGCGATTCGGTCTGGTCGCGTTTGCATCCTCGCTCGATCAAATTGGGCCATTGACGAAAACTGTCCGTGACGCCGCCCTGATCATGAACGCGATCGCGGGTCATGATCCGCAAGACACGACCGCTCTCAATGAACCGGCGCCTGACTATGCCGCGAGGCTCGGAAACGATTTGCGCGGCGTCCGGTTGGGTTTGCCGAAGGAATATCTGATCGAAGGCATTGATCCGCAGGTGAGAGCTGCAATGAACGCCGCGGTGAAACAAATGAATTCGTTAGGCGCTGAAATTGTTGAGGTCTCATTGCCTACTACCGAATACGCAATCGCGGTCTATTACATTCTGGCTACTGCCGAAGCCTCGGCAAACCTCGCTCGCTTCGATGGTGTTCGTTATGGATATCGAGCGGAAAATCCCAAGGACATGCTCGATCTTTATGGCCGCACTCGCGAAGAAGGTTTCGGGCCGGAAGTGAAACGGCGCATTATTCTTGGCACCTACGTTTTGAGTTCTGGCTATTACGACGCCTATTATTTGCGTGCGCAAAAAGTGCGCGAGCTGATCCGCCAGGATTTCGCCAGCGCCTTCGAGAAAGTCGAAGCATTAATTTCGCCGACCTCACCGGTGCCCGCATTTACGTTAGGCGAGCGCGTGGCTGATCCGTTGCAAATGTACCTTGCCGACATCTTCACCATTGCAGCTAACCTGGCCGGGATTTGCGGAATCAGTGTGCCGTGTGGTTTCGCCGAAGTCGATGGGCAGCGCCTGCCGATCGGATTGCAGTTGTTAGGCAAAGCGCTCGATGAAGCGCGCATTTTGCAGATCGCGCACGCGTACGAACAGAGCACCGACTGGCACAAGGCGCGTCCGCCAATCGCTACTGCAATGCCCAAAGCGTGAGGGATTCAATCGTGGCCCCGAATACGTTCGGGACGCTTAACCAACGACTCAGCGGCTCGCTCGGGCTTCGTACCATGCTGCTCATCTTTATCGCGGCGGCGACTGTGTTTTCCGCGCTGCCGCTGTTGCATTACTTTCGCGGCGGCCACCTCTTTGATTACAAGCTCTGGTACGACACCGGCAAACATGTGCTCGCGGGCGACGAGATTTTTTTCTTTCGTTCGGGGAAGTACGATTTCATGTATCCGCCGCCCTGCGCGCTTTTTCTCGGAGGCGCGAGCCTGCTTGGCCAGGGCGGGTTGATTTTTCTTCTGGTTGCCATCAACTCGGCGGCTTGGTTTTGCAGCGCAAAGCTGAGCGCCGTTCTTGCTACAGCCCACCGATACACAACAAGCCCGTGGTTATATGTCCTTCCGAGCTTGCTGGTGATCGTTTATATCTGGTCGAGTTACCACCTGGGTCAGCCGAACCTCGCTTTGCTTGCACTGATGATTGGCGCTTTTGTTGCGTTGCGCGAAGAGCGCGAGATTTTCGCCGGTGGCCTGATCGCAACTGCTGCGGCCATTAAGGCTTTTCCGGTAATTGCGATCATTTATTTACTTTATCGGCGTTACTGGACTGCAATAGCCAGCCTCGTGGTGGCACTGGTATTTTTACTGCTCCTTCTACCCGCGTCATTTCGAGGATTTGAGCGAGCGTGGCGCGATCTCGAGAAGTGGAGCGCCGGAATGTTGAAATACAGCGAAGTCAGCGTGGCGCAGCGCCCGATGCGCAGCTACACATGGAAAAATCAATCTCTCGTTGGCGTTAGCAATCGCTTGCTTCGCCATGTCGATGCGGACGCTGCTTCCGCGCCGCATCAGCCGGTTTACGTCAACTTCGCAGATCTGAAATTTCCGGTCGTCAACACCATCGTCATCGCCTTCGCGCTCGTGCTGGGTACAATATTCGTCGCAGTTCTGCCTCAGCGCGGCATGCGGACGGCGGAGAGCGACGCGATTGAGTTCGCTCTGCTCTTGTTGCTGATCCTGATGATCACGCCGCTTTCATTCGGCTACTTCTTTTGCTGGCTCATGCTGCCATTTGCGGTAGTCACCCAACGAGTGCTCCTCGGAAAAGGCTCTGCCATTGTATGGTGGAGTTTGCCCGCGCTCGCGTTGCTCGCGCTCGGCTTAATATTTCCGCGCGGCGCCCAGCTTTACGGAAACACATTTTTTGCCACGCTGCTGCTGTTTATCGGACTTGCGACCGACCTTTTAGACTTTAAACGCACCGGTCAGCCGATAGCGGCATAGCTTGGGTTAGATTCACTCGCCAAGCTCAAGAGACTCGCTGACCGCTTCGAATATAGGGCGATAGCCCTCAAAATCTTTTTCGGGAGCCACCATTGTTAGCAACACGGCTGTGGAGTACGACGCGCTGCTACACCAAATATGGCGACCGGATCGACCCTTGGAAACTAAATATACTGGACTAGTTTCCCCTTAGTGATAAGACTACGGTGGATATGAAGCGAGCACACAAACTGGCGCCACGAAGCCGAAAGCACGATCCCAACTGGCAGCGAATTGTCGATGCTGCGCGGGTGCACTTTTTCAGTCACGGATTCCGCAGTGTCACCATGGATGATCTGGCGGCGGAGCTGGGCATTAGCAAGAAAACGCTCTACGCGCATTTTCCAGGCAAGTTCGATCTGCTCGAGGCTGTGCTGACCGATAAATTCGCAGGTGTCGAAGCGACGCTGAAGGAAGTTACTCGAGCGCACCCGCACGATTTTCCAGCGACTTTGCGGGAGTTGTTAGCCGGTACGCAACGCGAATTGGATGAGATTAAGCCGCCGTTCGTGCGCGATATGCGCCAGAAAGCGCCGGAGGTCTTCAAAGTTGTCGAACGCCGTCGTGCCGCCCTCCTCCAGCGCTACTTCGGAAAATTTTTTGGCGAGGGGCAACGGGCGGGAATGGTGCGCAAGGATGTTCCAGCCAAACTGATCATCGAAATTTTACTGGCGATGGTTCAATCGATCATGAATCCACCGAAGATGGAGGAGCTTGGGATGATGCCGAAGGAAGGCTTCACCGGGATTCTTAAAATTATTCTCGAAGGCGCGCTCACAGCAAAAGGGCGAAAAGCGTGAATCCGTCATTCGTCGGGAAAGATCAGCGATTGGTGCGCGCAGCGGGAACTTTGACGTTACTTCTTTTGCTCGTCAGTTGCGG
>QHNK01000171.1 GCA_003218415.1 Verrucomicrobiota bacterium
TCACTATTTGTTTCTGTTGCAGCTGGACCACTGCTTGCAACTTGTCAACTTTGTCATTCAGCATGGCTTGGTGCTGGGTGGGGCGCTGTGCGGGCGCGCCGGGTGCGCTACGACGCGCAGGTGCGCCACGAGAAGGTACGCTAGGTGCGCTCTGGTTCGGGCCAATATCCCAGCCAAGTTTGTCGTTCGCAAGGTCTAGAGTAACTTCAACAACGGAGCCGCCAACAGGCTGGAAGTTGAAGAAGATACCACCGATGTAGCAGGCTAAGGACCCGGCCCCGTTCCCGTTCGAGAGGTCGCCGATGCGGATCGTATTGCTTTCGTCGGGGACGAGGATACCAACGAAGTCGCCGACGTAAGTGTTATTGAAGCCAGCGATCACGTTTTCTCCTGCCCCTGTACCC
This sequence comes from Verrucomicrobiota bacterium, assembly GCA_003218415.1. Taxonomy (GTDB): domain Bacteria; phylum Verrucomicrobiota; class Verrucomicrobiia; order Chthoniobacterales; family UBA10450; genus Udaeobacter. The sequence continues at coordinate 405 of QHNK01000171.1, forward strand.
ACGGCTGTGTTCTCACTGCCACCATCGTTATTGAAGAGCGCCGCACCGCCAACTGCCGTGTTGTTGTTCGCGGTGCCGGCTCCGCTGAAGTCATTAAACGCGAGCGCGACATCACCAATGGCGGTGTTTTCAGCGGCGATGGCATTAAAGAAAAGCGCGGACTCGCCAAAAGCGTTGTTGCCGAATCCGGTAGTGTTAGAGATGAGCGCAGCGGCGCCGACAGCATTGTTGAAGATGCCATCAGTGTTACTGAACAGTGCCTCAAAGCCAACGGCGGTGTTGTCAAAGGCAGTCGCGGGCAGGGTTCCGGCCGAGTCATTATTGAACAGCGCGCCAGAACCGACGGCGGTGTTGTTCCCCGCATCGTGGTTATTAAAGAGCGCCTGAAAACCGAGGGCGGTGTTGTCGTTGGCAGTGGAGGGCGAGGTTACGGTGAAATCATTAAACAGCAACGCGTCGGTTCCAACGGCCGTGTTGTTGTTGGCAGTGATGTTGAGCAACATCGCTCCCGTGCCGGCTGCAGTATTGGAATTCCCATTGTTGAGGTCCAGCGATCCCGCGCCGACAGCGGTATTGAAAAAGGCGTCCGTTATGAACCCTCCCGAGTACCACCCAAGCCCGGTATTGAACCCGCCGGTCACGGTGGAAGAGTTAAGGGCGTGGAACCCCTCGACGGTGTTGCCACCGCCAATGTCTCCCTCTTGCGCTTGCGCTCTGGACAAAAGCCCAAAGCAGATAAGGACGAGCGGGATGAGAAGGAACCCGCGCCGTAAAGGCAGCGAGCGAGCCGGATCTCGTCCGCATACTAACGTTTTAAGTTGAATCAATGAATACATGGGATGTGTTCTTTCTCTTTCCCGGTCGTGTTTTGTTTTGGTTTTTCTTGTTCACTGGGCTCCGAACGGACAAAGAACTGTACCGGGCAAAAGTCCCGTGTCTGTTTTGGAGCCATGCGCGTTGATACTGAATTTCGGCTTTGAGTGTCAATACTTTTTTTACAATTTTTTAAGGGGGGGTGACGGAATTGGAGGGGGCAACGGCCGGCTAGCGTAGCACAGCCATCTTGGCTGTGGGGCCAGCGGGCATCCTGCCTGCTGGATTACAACCGTACAGGGACCAGGCAAGATGCGCGGTCGCCCCACAGGCTGGGAAGCCTGTGCCACGCCGCACTGTCCGAGCGGATTGCTGTTTGCGTTGATGAGGCTGTTCCGGTAGCCTCAGGCCCATGGCACGGTCTGGGCTGGGTAAAGGTCTTGGCGCGCTGATTGGCACGCCTTCAGTTGCCGCGCCGCGCGCAGATGGGGGACAGTCGGGTGAAAGAGTGCACCAGATTGACTTGGCAACCATTGTCCCGAGCGCGTTGCAGCCGCGCAAAGATTTTGGACGCGAAGCGTTGCAGGAATTGATCGATTCGATTCGGCAGCATGGGATCATTCAACCGCTCATCGTCCGGCTCGCCACGGCGAGTCCGTCCGGTGGCGGACAGGCAGGCGGGCGATTTGAACTGATCGCCGGCGAGCGCCGTTGGCGCGCCGCGCAGGAAATTGGCCTAGCCACGGTGCCCGCCATAATTCGAAGCGCTAATGACCTGGAAGTGCTCGAGTTGTCCCTGATCGAAAATTTGCAGCGCGCCGACCTCAACCCCATAGAAGAAGCCCAGGGCTACGCCAGGTTAGCCAATGAATTTGGAATGCGGCAGGAGGATATCGCGCTCAAAGTGGGCCGCAGTCGGGCGGCAGTGGCGAACGCGCTGCGGCTTTTGGATCTGCATCCGCAGGTGCAAGTCTGGTTAGCTCAGAATTTGCTTTCAGTCGGTCACGCGAAAGTGCTGCTGGCATTAAAAGCGCCCGAGGAGCAACTGCTCGCTGCGGAAACAGTTTTGCGGCGCAATGCCACGGTGCGTTCCACGGAGCGCCTGGTTGCTCGCCAGCTTGGGATCGGACGCCCTCGCCGGAAATCTCGACGCATCGGGATTGAACTCAGCGCTACGGCAACGGCGGTAGAAGATTTACAAAACCGCTTGCAACAACATCTGGCCACCCACGTTACCATCCATCACGGAGACAAACGCGGCCGGATTGAAATCGAGTACTACGGAACCGACGATCTCCAGCGGATCGTCGCTGCTTTGGGGCTTCCGCCGGCCGAGAGCTGACTTCGCCGCTCCGAAAGCTTTCGGAGTCGAACCGTTAAATCGTTAAAGCGGCATGAACGAAACACTTCAGCCGTTCAACGCGCGGTCATCCCAAACGCAATGAGGGATCTCACGCTGGGTCCGTGGGTTCACAGAATGTACCGCGGGCAATCTTGGCTGCGATTGCGAGGTCCTTCTCTCCGCTCAGGATGACATTTTTTTTGACCATTGGGCGTGGAGTGTTGAGCGTTAAAATCCTCGAAGCAGATAAGCGATGAATAATCGGATAGCGATTGCATTTGCAGCAGCGGTTCTGGCTTTCTTCTTCGCTACCTCAGTGACAAAGAGTGGACCGCCAAAGATTTGGGAAGAATTCTCCGGCGAGAAAGCCTTCGCTCATATTCAACGGCTTGTTGATTTCGGGCCGCGCCCGGCTGGATCGACGGCTATCGAAAAATCCAGAGATTACATCGAGGATCAACTTCGGCGTTTCGGCTGGCAGGTAACGCGTCAAACATTCAGTGACGACACTCCACGGGGGAAGATCCACTTCGTAAATTTGCTTGCCCAGTTTTCCGGCCAAGAGAATGCGCGGGCCTCCTTGCTTTTGTTGTGCTCGCATTACGACACAAAAATGTTCGATACCATTCGGTTTGTCGGCGCCAACGACGGCGGCTCCAGCACTGGCCTGCTCCTGGAATTAGCCCGGGTGATCGGACAGCATCCGAATCTGGCCAGGAAAATTGAGCTCGTGTTTTTTGATGGCGAGGAAGCTGTCGAGCAGTTCTCTCAGGCTGATGGTTTGTACGGGAGCCGCTATTTTGCCCGGCAACTGCAAGGCGCCGGCGCGAAACAATTTCGCGGCGGGCTCCTGTTCGACATGGTTGGCGACCGGTCGC
>QHNK01000167.1 GCA_003218415.1 Verrucomicrobiota bacterium
GAAGCGAACTGATGCGCGGTCTCGATTACTCGCCGTATGTGAAGGTTTTCGTTTTTGCGATGTTTGCAGGAGGCCTCGCATTTCTGGTCTTTAGCGGCCAACAGCCGGAACCGACGAAGAATTTTGTGATTGCACTGCTGGTTCTGGCCACCGCGATCACGCAGCTTTGGATCAATCAACCAAAGAGCTTTTCGCAAAACTCGCTCATTCTCCTTGTCTTTGGCGTTATTCTTGTGCAGTTGGCTGCTACTAAACTGCTGCTGGTGATGTGTAACAGCGGCAGCTACAAATTCTTAAAACCGGAAATGGGCGGACTAATCACGCCTTACGCGTTTGCGCCACTGGTGCTGAGTGTGTTGCTGGGCCGCCAGCACGGCCTCTATGCCGCGTTTTTCGTAAGTCTATGGAGTAGCATGTTGTTTGGTCCAATTGACGCCCCTCTCTTAATAACCAGCCTTATCAGCGGATTCACCGCCGTCTCTCTTACGTTGCAGGTGCGACAGCGCAGCAAATTGATCCGGGCTGGATTGAGTGTCGGCCTCGCGATCTGGTTGTTGTCGCTGACGTTTGGTTTGATCGGGCCGATCAACTGGTTTTACCCGACGGCAAATGACTGGGGAATGATCGGGTTCCAAAGCGCTCTCGCCATCGGCAATGGCATCGTCACGGCAACAATCGTTGGCGGCGCGCTGCCGATGCTCGAGAATCTGTTTGGAATCACAACGGACATTTCCTGGCTGGAAGCGTCCGATCTCAATCACCCATTGCTGCGCCGCATGACCATCGAAGCGCCGGGCACGTATCATCACAGTCTGGTCGTGGCCAACCTCGCTGAAGCCGCTGCGGAAGCGATCGGCGCAAATGCGACGCTTTGCCGCGTCTGTTCTTATTTTCACGATGTCGGCAAACTGGTGAAACCTGAATACTTCACCGAGAACATGAGCTTCGAACGCAATCCGCACGATGACCTCGCACCGACGATGAGCGCGTTGATCATCATCGCGCATGTAAAGGAAGGCGTGGATCTCGCGCTAAAGTACCGGCTAAACCAACGCATCATCGATATTATCCAGGAGCATCACGGCACATCGCTGGTCCGCTATTTTTATCAACGTGCGCTTCAGCAGCACGAAGACGCGCGCGCCGGCGGCAAGATCATGAAGCTGCGCGAGGATGACATCCCAGAAGTGAAGGAAGAAAGTTTTCGCTACAGCGGACCGAAACCTCAAACGAAGGAAAGCGCCATTGTCAGTCTGGCCGACACCGTTGAGAGCGCCTCCCGAAGTCTGGAGAAACCAACGCCACAGAAAATTGAAACACTCGTGAACGAGCTGATCGAGGAACGCATTAGCGACCGGCAGTTGGACGACTGCGACCTGACGCTTGGCGAACTCAAAGTCATCGCAGACCGTTTCCGATTCACGCTCTTGTCGATGCTCCATAGTCGAATCGCTTATCCAAAGGGCGGACAAAAACCCGCGGCGCCGCGCGACGAAACTTTGCGGCCCGACGTGATGGCCGCCATCCGCAAGCCCGAAACCGCGCCACCGGTCTCAGCCGCATAGAGCTGACAAGGGCTGGGGGGCTTATATTTCCGGCGGGCGACCGCGGGGCTCGCGGTCTTTGGACGTGGCCGTGCTCGGAATGGTGACGAACGGGCCGCCTTCCATCGGCGTGACCTTGGTGAAGGCGACGTCTGGCATTTCACTCGGCAATCCTTCGAGAGGAAAATCTTTTCGCAACGGAAAGAACGGGTAGCCCTCCCACATCAGGATTCGACGCAGATCGGGATGCCCGTTGAGCCTGATTCCCATCATGTCGTAGATCTCGCGCTCGTGCCAGTTCGCTGTCGGCCAAATGTCGGAAACAGTATCGGCCGCTCCGGTTTCTTCCGAGACTTTTAGCTTTAGGCGCAAATGAACGCCATGCAGCATCGAGTAAAGATGATAGACGAGTTCGAAACGTGGCTCTTCGCTCAAATTGTCGATGCTCGTGATGTCGAGCAAATAATCGAATGAAAACTCGTCGCGGCAAAACTTCGCGATCTCACGAAGATCACTCGCCGCAATCGTGTAAGTGGTTTCTCCTCGAAATTCAGTCTTCGCCTGAATTTTCTCGCCGAACGCTTTGCCTAAGGAGTCGACCAGTTCGTCGCGGCTCATGCGCTATGTTGTTGTAGGGCAGGCGCTCCGCCTGGCGACATCAAGAGACCAGGCAAGCGAAGCGCTTGTCCTACAGATCGAATTTGCACGCCCGATTGTCATGCCAACGCGTCCTCGAGTTTTTCTGCCAGTTGAGGCTTCTGATTTCTGAACGAGTGCTCGCGGGAAATTTTCTCCTGCAATTTCATCAAGCCGGCGAGCAGGGCTTCCGGACGCGGCGGGCACCCAGAGATGTAAACATCGACGGGGATAAGCTGGTCGATTCCCTGCAGTGTGGCATAAGAGCGATACATGCCGCCGGTGGAAGCGCATGCGC
>QHNK01000168.1 GCA_003218415.1 Verrucomicrobiota bacterium
CTTTTTCAAAGCCTGCCTTCGTATAGCGTTAAATTGTGAGTTTCATCCGGACAGGCCTTCGCGAGATCGGGTTGAAGATCAGGCGCCAGCGAACGCGCATGGCGCTTCGCCACGAGAAGCGCCTTCTCCAAAAAAGTGAAATCAACCTCGGACGCGAAGGCACTGCGCAAGCGGCCAATTTTCCAGAATTGCGCAGCGAGATCGTGGCGCTTAAGAAGCTCGAGCAAGAGCAAAAAGAAGTCGCACTTCGAATCGCGCGGATCGAAGAAGGAATAAAAAGGATCGAAGAAGAACGGCAACAAAATGCCCGCGAACAATCTGAAACAATTGCAAGGCTGGAATCGGAGAAGAAGCCGCTCCTCCAGCAGCGCAATCAAGCGAAGAATAATGTCGAGGTATGCGAGCGCGAGCTTGCCGGCGTGGAACGCCGCATTCAGGAGAGCGAAGCTGCGGATCGCGATCTCTTGAAACAGCTCTCCAATCTGCATGCGCTCGATCCAGCGCCAGCGGACCTGGAAGCACGATCCGCCGGTATCACCGCGCGGCGAGCGCGTCTTCCGGAAGAGCGTGCAGAACTTGTCCGGGCGCGCTTGGGTAGCGCGGATGCAGTGCGTCTGGCCAAGGAGAAGCTGAACGCGGCGGAGGCAGAGCTTTCTGCGGTAGAAAAAAATATAGCGCGAACGCGAAGCGAATTCGAAACGCGCGACCGAAAATTGAACGACAACGTTCGCGCGCAACAAGAAGCAGCCTGCGACGCGCGGACACACCACCAGACGGTCGAAGAGCGAAAAAATCCAGCCTATTTGAGTATCGGTCGGCATCTTGCGGCAAAGGGCGTTGCACCTCCAAACGCCCCGCAGCTGTTGGCCCAGGCACATCGCCGCCGGGAGGCAGTGGATCAACTGTTGCAACACCGGGCAGAGCTGAGCATGCTCTCGAGCCAAGTCGACAAACAGGAGCTACGGAAGTTTTACTTTAGCGTCTTCTCGGTTCTCGTCCTGCTCGCACTCACGCTGCTTGTTGTTTTCCAATCTCCGCGGGGGCGTGAATGGCTGCCGCAAGAAACCGATACCATCATGTCGATTAATGCGGACCAGTTTGAGCGTGCGAACCTCGCCAAACGCTGGCCCAACGACCAGCCAAAGCTTTGGTCGGGTTTAATCGGCGCAGCTGCATCGGTTCCAGGATTGAAGCTACCTCGCGATGCAGTGCGCATCACCCGTGCGCTCACCACGAATGAAACCGGAGAGACTAGAGAGTTCAACCTTATTGAAGCGCGCCGTGGCCTCTCGAAAGTCATTCGTACGATCAGCGACGATAAGACTTTTCAAAAACGATCCATTAAAGATTATCACGGGTTGCCAGCTTGGGAACGACAGCCTGATTTCGCCGTTGCCCGAGTGGGACCGGCGACCCTGGCCGTCGGAGCGCCCAATGAAGTAGATGAACTGGTGCTCGTGCGCCTCGGAATGAAACCGGATCTGAAAATAACCGGTCAACTATTCGATCGTTTCCAGGCGCTCGATCGTGACAGCGCGCTGCGAATTATTTCCCGTAATCCACCCGACCTCTCACGTGTTTTCCACCCCATTTTTACCTCTGAACTGCTCAACGCTTCACAATTGCTCGGCCTTGCAGTGAACCTGCAAAATCCGGTAAAAGCCAGAGTGCTCATAAAAGTGAATTCAACTAAAAACGCAGCCGATCTCGCCCGAAATTTGCACGACAATCCGCAGCAATGGCTGCGTTTGCCGGACTCACAACTATTGCTCTACTCCCAGCCGGTGGAAGTCCAGAGAGAGGGCAGCTCGAATGTGGAATTGCGTTTCGCGGTCCCTGAAGATAGCGCTCGCCTTCTGCTCGAACGCCTGGCAAAAACTGACGCTCCTCAAGCAGTGGCAGCGTATTAACCCAAAAAAAAATGCGACCCTTTAACGTTTACGTTTCTTTACTTGCTGGAATGGCAATCCCACTAGTGTCAATGAGCGCAAATGCCGGCGACTCTCTTGTCGATGTCCGATCGGTTGACCCGACAATCATGGTTGAGTTGCGCTATGCGGGACGAAATAATCTTCTGGGGCAACCGCTCTATCCCCACGGAACACGCGCGCTTGCTCGTCCGGAGGTCGCCTCAGCTTTGGCCAGCGCGCAGGCGTTTTTGCGACGCTATCAATATGGTCTGAAAATCTGGGACGCATATCGGCCGGTGGCTGTGCAGGCGAAGCTTTGGGGAGCGTCACACAACAGTGATTACGTTGCCAACCCTGAAATGGGTGCGGGGTCGATGCACAGTTGGGGCATCGCCGTTGATGCCACTTTGGTCGACTCATGGAATAACCCTGTGCGCATGCCCAGTGATTTTGACGATTTTACGCCTGCTGCAATGTGGCGCTACCTGGGCCCTTCGCGCCAAGTCCGCGCAGACGTAGGTTTGCTGCAGAACGCAATGCTACGCGCGGGCTTTTGGGGATCGCGCACTGAATGGTGGCATTACACGATCGCTCACTGGCAAAAATATTTGCCACCTGAAAAAGCGAAGAGTGCCGCACAAATTTTAGCGACTCACTGGGAAGGCGGGCTGTGATCGATTCGATACTCCGAGGTTTGCGCCAGCCGGAATACGTCCATGTGTTGCTCAATCCACTGCCAGTTTATGGGTTGCTCATTAGTTGGCTCGGACTGATCATCGCCGTTTTTTTAAAAAGCCGCCGCGCTCAGGTAGCGACATTAGTGCTTGTGCTCATCAGCTCGCTCTCTGCATGGCCGGTATATGAATTTGGCCAGCAGGCATACGATCGCGTCCTGTCGATGACGGACGATGATGGAGAACGCTGGCTCGATGAGCATCGAGATCGCGGCGAGGATCTCATTTGGGGTTTTTACGCGCTCGCGGTCTTGAGCGCGGCTGCGATCGCAGCGCCGATCAAATGGCCGAAATCATCTGTGCCACTCGTGTTCGCGGTAATTTTGCTCGGCGCAGGCGCTTTGGGCTCCGGTAGCTACATCGCTTATGCCGGTGGCAAAATTCGGCACCGCGAATTTCGCAACGAACCGCCGCCGCCTAAAAGGACACACGAAGACGAACATTAGATCGACAGTCGGACAGCCATTGAAGCGTTGTGGCGGCGCTTGTGCCAAGCGCCGAGGCGTTTGATACCAACGCCTCCACAGCGCTTGAACCTTCAGTGATGCACATCTCGCTCGATCGCGGAGAGCGCAGCGTCAAAGAACATAGCGAATCTCTCAAGAAACCGCTCGGCCTTTTCGATCTCGTTTTGACGCAAATTCTCTTTGTCGTCGGGTCGGGCTGGGTCGGCGCCGCGGCGAAGCTCGGACAAGCGCACCTTTTCTTTTGGCTCCTCGCCATTTTGCTTTTTTACATTCCGCAGGCCGCGGTCGTGATTTATTTGAGCAATCGGATGCCGCTCGAAGGCGGCATTTATCAATGGGCTAAGCTCGGCTTCAACGAGTTCGCCGGATTTATTGTGGCCTGGAATCTCTGGCTGCTATCGATCACGGTCATCGCACTCGGCGGAATGTTCATCACCACCAACATCTCTTACGCGATCGGTCCTGGCGCGGCGTGGATGCCGAACAGCAAATGGTGCGTGTCGCTTATCAGCGCGGCATTGGTCGGCGGCCTCGCCTGGACGTGTGTCCGCGGTTTGTCGTTAGGTAAATGGGTTCACAACGTTGGCGCGTTTGCCATGTTCGTTGTTTATGCGGCGCTGATTTTTTTGCCGTTTCTCGGACTCGCTCGCGGCGAATTGAAAACTTATCAGCCACTTCAACTCGCCTTGCCTACGATGTCGATCTTCTATTGTTTCAACATTTTCAGCAAACTTGCGATCGGCGCTCTCAGCGGATTTGAGTACGTCGCGATTCTCGCCGGCGAAACGCGTGCGCCCGACCGGGACATCGGCCGCTCCGTCCTTATCGCTTCGCCCGTGATCGCGTTGATGTTCATTCTCGGCACGAGCTCGGTCCTAGCGTTCATCGGCAACAATCCGATCGATCTCATTGGTCCCGTGCCGCAAACGTTGCGACTCGGATTGCACTCCTTTCCAATCGCCGGCGCCGTTGCGTCCGTCGGAATCCTGTTGATGACCACGCGAACGATTGCTTCGACTAGCGTTCACGTTACCGGCAGCTCGCGATTACCGATGGTCGCGGGATGGGATCAATTGTTACCGAACTGGTTCTCGCGTCTGCATTCGCGCTATAAAACGCCGGTTAACTCGATTGTTTTTGTCGGCGCAATCACGCTGGTGATTGCCATCTCGAGCCAGATCGGCGCCGGCATTCAGGAAGCGTTTCAACTTGTGGATAACGCGGCGAATGTTTTCTACGGGATCGTTTACTTCACGATGTTCGCAATACCCATTTTTGGTGCAGGTGTGCTTCGTTCGGGCGCTCCTATCTGGTTGCGCATCGCAGCGATCTGCGGCGCTGTCGTCTCGTTATCCGCGATTTTTTTCACCATCTACCCGATTATCGACGTGCCAAGCCCATTAAGCTTTGCTGTGAAGATCATCGCCGTAACCGGAATCGCGAACGCGATCGGTGTCGCAATTTACCTCCTTGGCAAGAAACGTCAGCGCGCCTGACCGCAGT
>QHNK01000160.1 GCA_003218415.1 Verrucomicrobiota bacterium
CATCGCCTGCAATGCTTTGAGCGAAGGCCCGTAAGGATTCTCATTCGCGCTTAATCGGACGATGTTGCGACCCGCCGTGGAAGACGTGGCAGCGGATTGAGTTGGCTTTGCGAAAGAAAGCGGCGGCTTAACCACTACCGCTGCCGCGCCTGCGCCTAACAACTGAGCAAATCTACGACGAGAAATAGACATGGTATTCATTTTGTGAACCTTCCTTAATGTTGATTGTTAGGCTGATCGACACCGAATGCCAGACCGAATTGTGCCAACCGTATTTTTGCTGGCTGCCTTCGTCGCCTTCGCAATGCACGGATGCGCCAAATCACGCCAGGACGAAGACGCGCGGCAGCTCCTTGCGCGTGTGCGAACTGAATTTCTGCACGCTTGGAGCAATTACGAGCGTTATGCGTGGGGTCAGGACGCGTTGCGACCTTTGAGTAAAACCGGACACGATTGGTACGGACAGTCGCTCTTCATGACGCCAGTCGATGCACTCGACACACTCATCCTGATGCGTTTCGATGCCGAGGCTGAAAGAGCGCGATCGCTTATCGTCAGTGATCTGTCGTTCGATCGCGATATTTACGTCAAAAATTTCGAGATAACGATACGTCTGCTCGGCGGGCTTCTCTCCAGCTATCAACTGACAGGGGACCAGCGCCTCTTGAGCCTGGCGGAAGATTTGGGTAACCGATTACTGCCGGTTTTCAATTCACCGACTGGGCTTCCTTATGTTTACGTCAACCTTCGCACTGGCCAGACACGCGATTCGGTGACGAATCCCGCAGAAACTGGCACGCTGCTATTGGAATTTGGCACTCTGAGCAAACTGACTGGCAGGCCCGTTTTCTACGAGAAAGCAAAACGCGCGTTAGTCGAGACCTTCAGGCGGCGTTCGCCACTCGGCCTCGTTGGGCAAAGCATTAACGTCGAGACAGGCGCGTGGACGAACACTGACAGTCACATCAGCGGCGGCATTGACTCGTACTACGAGTATCTCTGGAAGTGCTGGGTTCTGTTCGGCGATAAAGATTGTCGCGACATGTGGGCCGCCAGTATTCCCGCCGTTAACAAATATCTTGCCGACGAAATCGGCGGCGAATTGTGGTATGGGCACGCCGATATGCAGACAGGTAAGCGAACGAAGAAAACTTACGGCGCGCTCGATGCATTCTTTCCTGCGTTGCTCGCCCTTTCAGGCGATCTCGAGCGAGCGCGTCGCCTGCAGGCTTCATCGTTCAAAATGTGGGACCTGCACGGCATCGAGCCGGAAATGCTCGACTGCAAAACGATGCGCGTGGTCGCCGGAAGTTATCACCTGCGCCCCGAGATCATTGAGTCCACTTACTACCTGTATCATTACACAGGTGATCGGGAGTATCGGCGGATGGGCGAGAAAATGTTCGATGACTTCGTTAAATATTGCCGCACGGACGCCGGCTACGCTGCGCTCGCCGACGTGATCAGCAAACAACAACTGGACGAAATGCAGAGCTTCGTTCTGGCTGAGACTTTCAAATATTTTTATTTGCTCTTCGCGCCGCCTGAAACCTTGAAGTTCGATAAAGTCATCTTTAATACTGAAGCGCACCCACTGAGCCGAATGTGGTGAAACGTTCTGCTAACATTTTCATATGATCTTTGAATTCCTGAAGCAGCGGAGGCGACGTCGCCTGCGAGCGCGGCCGTTTCCGAAAGAATGGCTGAGGTTGATTCAGCGTCATGTTATATTTTTTCAAAAGCTGTCCCCGAGCGACCGCGCCGAACTACTTGGTCACATCCAGGTATTTCTTGCCGAAAAACGTTTCGAGGGATGTGGCGGGCTCATGATTACCGATGAGGTTCGCGTGACTATCGCGGCGCAAGCTTGCCTTCTGTTGTTGCATCGCAGGACGGATTATTTCCCCGGGTTGCTCACGATTCTTGTTTATCCCTTAACATACATGGTGGAAGAAAAAAGGCCGATTGGTGAGCATGTTTGGCAAGAGGGGACTGTGACTCGTCTTGGCGAGACCGGTCGTCGAATGGGTTCGTTGGTCCTGTCCTGGGGCGCCGTCAAACACGGCGCGGCTGATCCTTCCGATGCTAAGAATGTTGTCCTTCATGAATTCGCTCACCAACTTGACTACGAAAATAACGCAGCCGACGGCGTGCCGGGATTGGCAACGCGCGAGCAGCAATTGGCTTGGAGCGAAGTCATGAGATCCGAGTTTGCGTCGCTGCGTGTTGCTGATGAAAGCGGGATACCCACTTTGCTTGATACTTATGGAGCTACTGATCCCGCTGAATTTTTTGCCGTGTCAGTCGAGGCGTTCTTCGAGCGGCCATGGGCGCTGCGTGCTCGGCATCCGAAGCTATACGCAGAGTTGCGAAGGTACTTTAATCAGGATCCTGTAGAATATTCTGCCGAGCGAACGATCTAGAATTAACACTAGACGACGTCTTGCAGAGATGCTCCGCAATTATTGCGGCTGCGGCACGATGCGAAGGTACGGTTTCGGTGCCTTCCACCCTTGCGGGTAACGCTTCTTCGCCTCTTCGTCCGATACGGAGCCCGCGATGATCACGTCTTGCCCTTGCTTCCAGTTGACTGGCGTTGCTACTTGATGCTTCGCCGTCAATTGGAGAGAATCGATCACCCGCAGCACTTCGTCGAAATTGCGGCCCGTCGTCATCGGGTAGACGAGGATCAGCTTGATCTTCTTGTCCGGGCCGACGACGTAAACATTGCGCACCGTCGCGTTATCAGCGGGCGTGCGCTTCTTCGGGTCGCCCGCGATATCGGCCGGGAGCATCCCGTATAGTTTTGAGATCTTGAAGTCGGCATCACCGACAATTGGGTAGTTCGGCGCGTGTCCCTGCGTTTCTTCGATGTCCTTTGCCCAGCCTGCATGATCGCCGGTGGAATCGACCGACAATCCCATGACCTTAACATTTCTGCGCTCGAACTCTGGCTTAATTTTGGCCATGTAACCGAGTTCGGTCGTGCAGACCGGGGTGAAGTCCTTTGGGTGCGAGAACAGAATCGCCCAGGAATCGCCGATCCAATCATGGAACCGAATCCGGCCTTCGGTAGTTTCCGCCTCAAAATCCGGTGCTGTATCGCCAATTTTCATTTGTTTTTCTCCTTTATTTGTTTGGGCGCGATTTTGCTCAATCTCAGACCGAAAGTCAATATCGATGTGTGCAGCGCCGTTTTTTCAAGAAGCGCGAGAATACGCGTGACCAATTTGTTTAGGATGCGATCAGTTCGCAGAACTTGTTGAGGTCGATGTTGCCACCGGAGACGATGGCAACAATGGGACCCTTGCCGGCTTTCCCGGTCACTGCCGCGGCAACTGGCAACGCGCCCGCGCCCTCGGCGATGATTCGCGCTTTTTCGGCCAAGAGTCGCATTGCGTTTTTTGTTTCGTCGAGGCTGACGACGATATAACCGTCCACCACCGGTTTCATTCGTTCCCACATGCGAGGAAACATGCTTTGTCCGCCGGCGCCATCTACGAACGAAGCTTTCCAATTTGTAAACGCTTGCGGCGAACCTTTCTCGAATGAAAGCGCTGCGGGCGCAGCCGTCTCCGGTTCCACTCCGAAGACCTTTGTTTCCGGCTTGAGCGCCTTGATTGCGCTGCCAACCCCAGTGATCAGTCCACCACCGCCAATGCTGGCGATGACGGCAGCCGCGTCAGGCGCGTCCTCCAGAATTTCCAATCCCATGGTTCCGTGGCCGGCGATGAAATTGTCGTCGTCGAACGGGTGAACGAACGTTCCTTCGGCTCCAGGAAATGAGCGCTCCTCCAAGGCTTGCCAGGCGACGTCATACGGAACGGGAATGAGTTTGGCGCCGAGTGCTTTCATCCGCTCGAGCTTAGATTTTGGCGCCGTTTCAACGACCACTACAGCGCACGGCACCCCTGCTTCTCTCGCCGCATAGGCAACGCCCTGGCCCGCATTTCCCGCACTGATTGTCCAGACTCCGCGCCTGCGTTGTTCCTCGGAAAGCAGCGCCACTGAATTGGCTGCGCCACGCAATTTGTAAGCATTAATCGGCTGTAGATTCTCCAGCTTGAGTCGAATATCCGGAAAGTCCGGTCCGAGATCCAGACGGATAAGCGGCGTGCGAACGATTGTTTGTGCAATTCGTTTGCGCGCTTCCTGGATTTCTGAGAGTCGGATCGGGCGAACGGGGTCGAGCGTTGCGGGCATGAATTTTTACTGTAGAGGCAGCTGTGACAGCTGCAATCCTATCCCACTGGAGCAGTGAGGAGCGCGAAAAAGTTTGAACGCATTCGATAGCGCGACTATCTCAGCATCCATCATGATTAAAATTACCACTACAGCTCTAGTTGCCATTGCGATGCTTACGGCATCGAGCGCGTTTGCAGGAGACAAGGCATGCTGCGCCAGGGGCGCCGCGAATGCGGGTTCAATGGCGTGCGTTAATCTGGCAACACTCAATCTGACATCGCATCAAAAGGCAAAAGTTGAAGCGTGGCAGGCGGAATGCATGAAAGCCGGCTGCACCAAGGAAAGTAGGCAGACGTTCCTGAGTCGCGCGAAGGGTATTCTTTCCGCAGAGCAGTTCGCTCAGCTGAAAGGGCAATGCAAGAAAACAGCAAACGCAAAGAAGACCGAAGCCTGAGTTAGTCTGTCATCCCGAGCGGCAGCGAGGAATCTCACGAAGTAGCGAGCGTTCGATTAACAGAGAGATTCTTCGCTTCGCTCAGAATGACGTCTGAAACCGTGCCGGAAGAAATTCCGGCGCGCTTTCTTTGTTGCGCCGCATGGCGCGCCAGGGATTAGCCTTCGTTATGATGAGAACAGAGGCTATGTCTTTATGAGCTTCTGAGACGTGACGCAGCCGGCTAGAACGTCTTGTCAGAATCGAGAAGGATTGTGACCGGGCCTTCGTTGACTGATTCGACGGACATCATGGCTTTGAAAACTCCTGTCGCCACGCTGATTCCTAACTCACGCAGCGCTTCACTGAACTCTTCGTACAGCTTCTTCGCTTGGTCTGGCGGCGCCGCAGCAATAAGGCTCGGCCTGCGCTGACGGCGTGCGTCACCGTAAAGTGTAAACTGCGACACGACCAGCGCGCTGCCCTTCACGTCTAGAAGGGAGCGGCTCATTTTCCCTTCATCGTCCTCAAAGATCCTCAGGTGCGCGACCTTCTCGGCCATACTGACAGCGACAGCCGAGGCATCATTGCGGCCGATGCCAAGCAAAATCATGAGACCGACCCCGATTTCTCCTGTGACGCGACTCTCCACGATTACACGCGCGCGGCTTACACGCTGGACAACGGCTCGCATTTT
>QHNK01000181.1 GCA_003218415.1 Verrucomicrobiota bacterium
AGGGCCGCAAGATCGAGATCATCGCGAATTGGGTGAGCGACGCGAACATGAACGACGAAAAAGCGAAAGGTGCGGAGAGCCATCCTGTGCTCGGCAGATATCACGGATTTTCTGCGACTGGAATTACGGTCGCTGAATTTGTGAAGATTATTAAATCACTTCACCCTGTCGGCTCTGAGAGCGCCGCTGGCTCCGCCACGCCGGCCGCAGAGCAACCTTCCGTGCCTAAAATTCACCCGAAAGTCTTCAACATGATTAGTTCCTGGATCTCTGATTCGGAGAGCCCGGTGGTGACAGAAATCAATCTCGATGCGATGGAGAAAAATGGGAACCAATTCAATGACGATGGTCTGACGCAGGACGGCGAATGGCTAAGATGTCCAGTGCCCGATACCGACGGATTCATGCGGTATCGGGTGCTCGAGTCCAAAGGTAATCATTACAAGGTCGAGTATCAGGAAAACGGAGGCGGGACGCTCACAACAGCGTCCATCATCGAGTTCAACATTGAAAAGCGGAACATTCGCCGCGACGGCAGGCCGTTGACGGTTCATGTGCTTCGGGTGTCATCGTACACTCAGAAATAAACAGCGGAGGAGAGTTAACCCCAGAGGTCTCTAGCTGGCATTCCGATTTTTCCATTCTGATAAGAAAGTCCGTGATCACGATCGCGGGCTAGGAGTAAGGGGCCATCGAGGTCCACGTAATCAGCGGCGCTGGCGAGCAATCGAGCGGGAGCCATTCCCAAAGACGTGCCGACCATGCAACCGATCAGTAATTTGAATCCACTTTCGCGTGCGCGCTCGCATAAGCTGAGTGCTTCAGTTAGTCCGCCGGTTTTGTCGAGCTTCACGTTGATCGCTTCGTAGCGATTGTTCAGCCGCGGAAGATCGACAGTCGTGTGGCAACTTTCATCGGCACAGACCGGGACCTGATGATCGAGAGTTTCGAGAACTTCGTCAGCATCGGCTGGAAACGGTTGTTCGATCAGTTCGACGCCCAGTTCTTTCAGCGTCGGAACAATTTTGCGGTAATGCTCGGGAGACCATGATTCGTTCGCGTCAATGAGCAGACGCGCCGCCGGCGCCGCCTCACGCACTGCTTCAACGCGTTGGAGGTCGAGCTTGTCACCTCCAAGTTTCAGTTTGAGAATTGGACGATTCGAATTCGCTTTCGCGGAGGCGGCCATTTTCTCCGGCGTATCGAGACTGATCGTGAACGATGTCTCGACTTCGGGAACGATTGGAATGTTCGCCAATTCCCAGACCCGTTTGCCAGAGCGTTTCGCTTCCAAGTCCCAAAGCGCGCAGTCCAATGCGTTGCGCGCCGCACCCGGCGGTAGCCCCGAACGCTTTCGGGGTTGCAGTTTATCTCGATCCAAATCGCGCACGCTTTGGATGGACTCGATCTGCGCGATGACCGAAGCGCAGGTCTGATTGTAACGCCTGATCGGGACACCTTCGCCGCGTCCGGTATATTGAGCATCGCTCACCGTCACGACGACAACTCGCGCTTCAGTGCGACTACCGCGCGAAATCCGAAACGGTTCTTTGAGCGGCCAGACTTCTTCTTGTGCTTCGATTCTCAAGACAACTTCACCACAGAGCGCACAGAGAGCACGGAGGCAAACCAAAAAAATTACTTTGTGATCTTCGTGTCCTTCGTGGTGAACTGCAGATCATGAAAATCACATAGAACGCCGGCATGCTTTTGCTCGGGGTCTATTTGATCCTCGATGGCCTTTTAGGATTCGGCTTGAATCTCGGGCCGACCATCTTCCTTCTCTACATCGTAGCGCTGGCCGCTGGCATCTTTATTCTCATCGGCAAATAGTCCGAGCCGGACTGGCAGTTGTTTTACCACAGAGATCAAGGAGGTCACAGAGGAAAACTCAAGAGAATGGCTCTGCGCTGTCTGCGGTTGAATCGTCGGTAGCGAAAGCGCAGGAAATTTTTTCGCTGGCGTGCAGCCTTATCGGAGAAGACGCTAAATGCATGCGAATTTTACGAGCGCTAACGGTAATTGGCGTAACGGTCGTCGCTGTTTCGTCCGTGCGCGCGGCAACTGGGCCACTAATGAAAGCGGCGGTGTTGCAGCAGTACGGCGGGCCGGAAGTATTGAAATTGCAAGAGGTGTCGCGGCCGGAGCCGAAAGACGACGAGGTCCTTTTCCGTGTGATCGCGGCTGGAGTGAATCCGGTCGATGCGTACGTGCGGCAAGGAAGGCTGTCAGAGCGCGGCTTTGACAAACGGCCAATGATCATCGGGTATGATATTGCAGGCGTCGTTGAAAAAATCGGGGCCAAGATCACGAAGTTCAAAGCCGGCGATGCGGTTTACGCTTATCTGCCGATCATGCGCGGCGGCGGTTATGCGGAGTTGGCGATTGCGAAAGAGGGCGAGATGGCGCTTAAGCCGAAGAACATTGATTTTGAAAAAGCCGCCGCCGTCCCGTTGGCCGCGACGACAGCGTGGCAAGCGCTCATCGATGAGGCGAAGATCGACAAGGGACAGACCGTGCTAATTCACGGTGGCTCGGGCGGGGTAGGGCATTTTGCGATCCAGATCGCAAAAGCGCGCGGCGCGAAAGTGATCGCGACCGCTTCAACTGCGAACCAGAATGTGCTGAAGCAACTTGGCGTCGATCAACCCATCGATTACACGACGACGAAGTTCGAGGACGTGGTAAAGGATGTCGATGTTGTTCTGAACTGTGTTCGTGCGGATACACTCCCGGCGTCGTACGGCGTGGTGAAGAAA
>QHNK01000188.1 GCA_003218415.1 Verrucomicrobiota bacterium
CTGAATTGGGATGAGGGCCCGCATGTCGGCGGCGATTACGGACCCTATTTGCAAAGCGAACGCACAGCGCTTTACGAGCGCTACTTGAAAAAACTCCAGGACGCCGGTCACATCTTCGAGGACCAGGGCGCGCTGCGATTTCGGTCGCCGCGCGAGCACGTCGTAGTGGATGACATCGTGTGCGGAAAAATCGATTTCGACCTCAGCAACCCGGCAACGCACCCGGACATGACCATCCGTCGTCCGGACGGCTCATGGATTTTTCATTTCGTGAACGTGATCGACGATCTCGAAATGAAAATCTCGCACGTGATCCGGGGCGAAGATCATCTCTCCAACACGCCGAAGCACATCGAGATTTTTCGCGCGCTCGGGGCGACGCCGCCGCACTACGCGCATATCCCGCTCATTCTGAATCGCGACGGATCAAAAATGAGCAAGCGCGACGAAGGCGCGCGTGTGGAGTACTACATTCGGCGAGGTTATCTCCCCGCGGCGGTGCGCAATTACCTCTGTCTCCTCGGTTGGTCGCCCAAAGACAACCGCGAAAAAATCGATCTCGAGGAAATCATCCGGATTTTCGATTTGGAAAACATTGGGCGCAGCTCAGCCACGTTCGATCCCGACAAATTACATTGGTTGAACGGCGAGTACGCGCGCGAGCTTAGTGACTCGGAGTTTTACGATTTGGCAGTGGCGAGGCTGAAGTCGAGCGGGACGAAGCTCGACAATTACCCGGAGAAATACGTGCGCGCAGCGTTGCAAACCTGCAAAGGCAAAATCAACACGTTTGACGAACTGCCTGCTTATTGCGGGTTCTATTTTACTGACGAACTCGATTACGATCAGCAAAGCGTCGCGAAGCATTTCACTCCGGAGAACAAGCCGCGGCTTAAAGCAGTTCGCGAAGCATTAAGCGCGCTTGAGAAATTCCAGGCGGCTGAAATTGAAGCGACACTAAAAGCCACCGCGGCAAAGCTCGGCGTTAAGGTAGGCGCAATCATTCATCCCACGCGCCTCGCCGTGACTGGCAGCAACGTGGGACCGAGTCTCTACCACCTGCTGGAAGCTCTCGGGAAAGAAAAAGTGCTGGTGCGCATCGATCGCGCGCTGGCACTGTAACGCAGGCTTCAAGCCTGTTGTGTCAGCCGGGCATCCTGCCTGGCGAATGCGATCCGGCAGGCTAGAAGCCGCCGGACCCATCAGGCAAGATGCCCGAGTTACTTCACCTTTGCCCAGGTATCTCTCAGCGTAACCGTGCGATTCCAGACTTGCTTTTCGGGTGTGGAATCCCGATCCAGCGCGAAATAGCCAAGCCGCTCGAATTGATAGCGTTCTTCGGGACGCGCCTCCGCAAGCGCGGGCTCGCATTTCGCCTTCACCACTTCCAGCGAATTCGGATTAATGAACGATTTGAAATCGCCGCTCGCGTCGGGCTCGGGAACAGTAAACAGCCGGTCGTACAATCGAACTTCTGCGTCAATTGCATGCGTCGCGCTCACCCAGTGAATCGTCCCTTTGACCTTGCGACCCGCAGTCGGCCCCCCTGATTTGCTGTCCAGATCGACTCTGCAGGAAAGCTCAACTACGTTGCCCGCCTCGTCTTTCACCACTTCATCGCACTTGATGATGTAAGCGTACTTGAGCCGCACCTCACCGCCCGGTCGCAGCCGGAAATATTTCGGCGGCGGCGTTTCCATGAAATCGTCTCTTTCGATGTAAAGCTCGCGACCAAATGAAATTTTGCGCGTTCCGGCATTTGGATCTTCGGGATTGTTGATTGCATCGAGCTCTTCGATTTTTTCACCAGGATAATTCGTCAGCACAAGTTTGATCGGCCGCAGCACAACGAGCCGGCGCGTGGCGGTGCGATTGAACTCATCGCGCATGGTGTGTTCGAGCAGGGCCATGTCGGTCATGCTCGGATATTTGGTGATGCCGATATTGTAGGCGAACGCGCGCAGCGCGCTTGGCGTCACGCCACGCCGGCGCAAACCGGAAATCGTGACCATGCGCGGATCGTCCCAGCCGTTCACCAGTTTTTCGTTCACAAGCTGGATGAGTTTGCGCTTGCTGATGACCGAATAGGTGAGATTGAGCCGGGCAAATTCGTACTGATGCGGATGCGGCTCGGGCAATTCGAGTGCGTCGAGAATCCAATCGTAGAGTGGCCGGTGCACTTCGAACTCCAGGGTGCAAATCGAGTGCGTGATCCCTTCGATGTAATCGCTGAGCGTGTGTGCCCAATCGTACATCGGATAAATGCACCATTTGTCCCCCGTGCGATGATGGGATGCGTGCCGGATCCGATAAAGCACCGGATCGCGCAGCCAGACGTTCGCGGCGTTCACGTCGATCTTTGCCCGCAACGTGCGCGCGCCGTCTGCAAACCCACCGGCTTTCATTCGCGCAAACAGATCGAGATTTTCCTCGGCCGAGCGATCGCGAAAGCCACTGGCTTTTCCCAGCCGGCGGTACGCATCCGTCTCCTCCGGAGTCATGTCGCAAACGTAAGCCTTGCCTTTGCGGATTAGCTGCACCGCGTATTCGTAAAACCGCTCGAAATAATCCGACGCATAAAAGGGCGCGCCGCCGACGTGATTATCCCCCCATCCGTCAATCAACCAACACACGTCGGTCATGATAGACTCGACATACTCCGCCTCCTCCTTCGTCGGGTTGGTATCGTCCATTCGGACGTTGCAAATGCCGCCAAACTCGCGTGCGATCCCAAAATTCAGACAGATTGATTTCGCGTGACCGATGTGGAGATAACCGTTTGGCTCAGGCGGAAAACGGATGCGGATTTGTTTGTATTTTCCCGCGCGAACGTCTTCCGCGACGATGTCGCGAATAAAGTCCGACGGCGGTTTTTCAGTCGAAACTGTCATTGTAACGAGCGAAGCTATCGGCGAACGCGCAGATCGACAACTTTCGTCGTGCAGGTCAGTGCGCTAAGCTGCCATCCAAGCGTGTCATGCTAAGCGAAGCACCTCACCTATGAAGCTTGAACACAGTAAAACTGAGAAGCCTGTGAGGGGTCCCTCACCTCGTTCGGGATGACATAAAGACATGCAAACTACCGATCGTTACACACTCGCCGATCTCGAGCATTGGAGCGACGTGACGCGCGATATCGATCCTCCAGTTCGGCTCGGCGTTCTCGGCGATCCGGTTGCACATTCGCTCTCGCCGCAAATGCAAAATGCGGCGCTCGGTGCGTGCGACATCCACATGCAGTACGCACGTTTTCACATCCGCGCCAACGAACTGCGATCAGCGTTGCTGTTTTTGCGCAGGCTCCATTTCATTGGCGTCAACCTGACCGTCCCGCACAAGATCGCAGCCTTCACACAAATCGATGAGGCGGACGAATCCGCAACTCGCGCCGGCGCAGTAAATACGATTCGCGTTCGCGATGAAAAACTGATTGGTTCAAATACGGACGGTGAAGGATTTCTGCGAGCGATTCGTACTGAATTCTCGATCGATCTGCGCGATCTGCGCGTCATGATCATTGGTGCCGGCGGCGGGACTGGGCGTGCCATTGGCTGGCAATGCGCGCTGGAAAATTGTGAGCGTCTTGTTCTGGTGAATCGCACTCTGGAAAAAGCAAACGCGCTCGCAGAGCAATTGCGGCCGTTTTTTTCCGGACCCCGGGTGTTAGGCCCGACCGCGCGGATTGAAGCGGTAGCGTGGGACGAATCCGCCATGCGGAT
>QHNK01000068.1 GCA_003218415.1 Verrucomicrobiota bacterium
CAACGAGATCGAGCTTCGATTTGAGATCGAACCCGGTCAGCAGCCTAGTTTTTAATAGCGCGTGGCATAGTTTGAAGACGATCCCAACACTGCAGAGATATTCCATCCCGCACTGCGTCAGCTTCGGATTCACGACCGCAACGCAGTCAGGCAACTCGGACTTGGGCTCATGGTGATCAAGCACGATGACATCTACCCCGCGTTTCTTGAGTTCAGAAATCTCGTTCACTGACGAGGTGCCGCAATCAAGGGCGATGAGTAATTGCGGTCGATGTTGTTTGACACAACGCTCAATACTTTCGCCGCTCAAGCCGTAGCCCTCCTCCATGCGCAACGGCAAAAATAATTCCGGGGTGCCGCCGTAAGCGCGCAACATTTCGTTAAGCAACGCCAGCGAAGTCACGCCATCCACATCGTAATCTCCGAAGAGCACGATGCGTTCCTGAGAATCCAGCGCCGCGAGAATACGCGAAACCGCCGCGCGCATTTGCGGCAGCAAAAACGGATCGCTTAACGAGCGAAGACGCGGCCGCAAAAAGTTTTCAACTTCCTCCAGGGAATGAAATCCTTTTCGCAAAAGCAACCGTGCAACGCATTCGGACCCGCAAATTTCACTCCACGAAATCGCGCCGCCATTCAACTCCTCACGCGGCGCTAAAATCCATCGACGTTGCACCGATCAGTTTATTCGCGGAGAACTTCCTGACAAGACGCTACGAAGCACTTGTATCTTTCGCAATGATTCGAGAAGCGGTAATTTCCGAACGCTGAGAAATCCCTAGAAATCCTTTTCTTGGCTACACCAGATCGAACCTAAGATCGCATTTTTCAAGCAAGCCATGCTTCGCGCATAGCTTCGCGAACGTTCGCAGGCCTTCTTTCTCTTCTTCACCAAAGCTGAATCGAAGATGTTTGCGATAATAGCGGGCGCAGAATTGGTAATCGAATTCCTTTCGGTCACCGGGGTCAGCGACCCCGGCTACAACTTCCGAGATCAACTCCTCGAGATTGGCCAAGTTTCGATCACGAAGAGTACGGAGGCGATTCGCGATTTGTTTCGCATCGGCGAGTTCGGGGCGAATTAGCCAGAGCGCGTAAACGAATGGAAGGCCGACAAGTTTTTTCCATTGCCAGCCGAGATCCCAAAATTGAAATTCATCCGCGTGTTTTTGCCGGAAGCGAATGGCTTGATCACCGATGAGAAGTTGCGCGCGACGGACCAGACCTGATTTCGCCACAGCAGGCGAGACGCCCGCTGGCCCCACAGGCAAGATGCCCGTGCTACGCCGGATCAAGCGCGGCTTCAGCCCGCGCTCAGCGAGGAGGCAGCGCAGGAGATTGACCGCAGTTTGCGATGCAGGGTCGAGCTCGATTTCTTTGATCTCGGAAATGTCGCCGCGATGCGCGACGACGACGCTGTAAACCGATCCGTCGGATGAAATGGAAACCTCATCAACAATCCGGTAAATCGGGTTGCGCAGAAATTCGAAACTGGAGACCAGCGCGACATCGAGCTCGCCTTTCGCGAGTCGTTCACATAACACCGACGGATGATCAAACTCGATGCCACCCGGACATCCGCGAATGAGTGGACGCGCGTTCAGATATTTTACGCAACCGATACGAAGGGAGCTCAAGTGATCAGTGAACGACGCCTGTCATCCTGCGCAAACCGCAGCGTAGCCGAAGAACCCTGTGGAATTACCTTGGACCTTGCCACGAGATTCCTCAACTTTGCTCGGAATGACAGCAAGGACTACGCGCAAACCAATTCGCGCTCGTCAGGTCGGCTGAGTCGTTTCGCACCGTTCAAGTGCCGATAATAACTGTCCCGCTGCATGGGTACGCGGCCGGCCTCGCGGATGGCGTGTTCCAGTGCAGCCACGGTTTGCTGCTGCGGTGTCGTCGCGCCCGCCATGTGGAAAATTTTCTCCTCCAAAATTGTGCCGTGCAGATCGTCCACGCCGTAGCTGAGCGAGACCTGCGCCAGCGGCAGTCCCAAGCTTACCCAATATGCGGTCAGGTGGTCGATATTATCCAGGT
This sequence comes from Verrucomicrobiota bacterium, assembly GCA_003218415.1. Lineage (GTDB taxonomy): Bacteria > Verrucomicrobiota > Verrucomicrobiia > Chthoniobacterales > UBA10450 > Udaeobacter. Next base: position 2,044 of record QHNK01000068.1, read on the forward strand.
AAATTCGGCTCACCGCGAGATTGCGAAGCTGTTCAAATGCAGAGGCGCGTTTTATGTGAGCGAGCATCCCGTGGGCTGCCGACGGCTCGAACGCAAAGGGAACGAAGCCAGTGAACCCGCGCGTCTCATCTTGTAACTCGCGAAGCTGCCGCAAGTGATCCACACGTTGAGCAGCCGTTTCGATGTGACCGTAGAGCATGGTGCAGGTGCTGCGGCCGCCCATCTGATGCCACATGCGATGCACATCGAGCCATTCGGCGGCGGTCTCTTTGCCGCGACAAATCTGATCACGCACGACGGGATCGAAAATTTCGGCGCCGCCGCCGGTGATAGAACCGAGACCCGCTTCGCGCAGAGTCTCCAGCGTGTCGCGGATCGGCATGCGAAAGATTCGTTGAGACAAATGACGAACCTCGATGGCGGTAAATGCCTTGATGTGAAGTTGCGGATCAAGTGCGCGCAGACGACGCAAAAGATCGAGATACCAGTCCTTCTTTAGCGTCGGATGCAGCCCGCCGACCATGTGGACTTCGGTTATCCCAAGGGGCAGCGCCTCCCGGACAGCGCTGGTAATTTCATCAATCGCGTATTCGAAGGCGTGCGCATCACGCTTTCTAGCCGCAAAAGCGCAGAACTGACAGGAAAGGATGCAGATGTTGGAGTAATTGATGTAACGATTGTGAATGTAGGTCGCGTAGTTGCCAGTTTTTCGCTCGCGCAAAACGTTGGCGATCATTCCGAGCGCGTTCAGGTCGTTCGAACGGTAAAGCGCAACCGCATCGGCCTCTGAGATTCGCTGGGCCGTCTCAACTTTTTCGGCAATTGGCCTGAGTTCTTTTGGAAGGAGTAGGTAATTCATCCGGCGGCTACAACAACATGTTGGCGCTCAAGAATGCACAGTGCCCTCCCAGCTTGCAACAAAAACCGTGGGGGCGAATGAGAGCAGGATAGTCAGATTTTCGCAACGCCCGCCCGATGCTACCGTCTAATTGAGCGATGGCTGCTAGCGATCCAGGAAATCAAGGGAGATCGGAGGAAGACGCTGAAGACGTGCGGCTGATGCGGCTGGTGAGCCGGGGCGATACCAGCGCGTTCGAAGAACTGATTGAAAGACATCAAGCCTTGGTGGCGGGCACGGTGGCGCGGATGTTGAGCAGCAATTCGGACGTAGAAGATATCGCGCAGCAGGTTTTTATCCGGGTCTGGAAAAGCGCGCGCCGATATGTCCCGCGCGCCAAATTCACGACGTGGCTGTTGAAAATCACGCGCAATCTGGTTTTCAACGAGCTGCGCCGCACCAAGCGTCATGCGCATGTTCCGCTTCAGTCAGAACCGGGCGCCGAAGATCCGCCTCTGAAGGATGAGACGAATCTCGCGCCGGATGCATCTCTTTTGGAGTCGGAACTTCAGCGAACGATCGAGGAAGCAATTCTCCAGCTGCCGGAAACCCAGCGGATGGCACTGGTGCTGCGGAGGTATGAGCAGCTCAGCTACGAGCAAATTGCCGAGGTTCTCGATCTCTCCGTTCCCGCTGTAAAAAGCGTACTATTTCGCGCGCGCTCAGAACTCCGCTCGCGGCTAAGCAAATATCTGGCGTAAAAGCCGCTTCACGATTCACATGAACGTCGCGTGTCTGGCGATTCTTGAACCTCACTCTGTGATAGGAAAATGACCAATGTCTAATGACGAATGACGAATGACGAAATAATGACAAAGCTCGAATGATCGAATGACCCATTAATGTGTCACGAATCCCTCTTGTTTCGCATTCGGATTTCGTCATTCCTTCGTGCTTCGACATTCGTGCTTCGTCATTTCTCTATCGCTCAATCACCCGGCCCCGGACGCGCTTGATCTGGCTATGATGCGTGAGCACGTGAACACGTCCGTCGCTGCCGCGAAAAAATGCACTGAGCAACCAACTGACGATCGAAATGATAATCGCGCCGAAAAACGCGCGCCAGAAACCGGGAACTTCAAAACACTGCACTATCTCGCCAACGAACTTCAACATCAGCGCATTAATAATTAGAATGAAGAGGCCAAGGGTGACGAGAATCAACGGTAGGCTCAGCAACAAAAGCACAGGACGAATAAAAGCGTTCACAATACCGAGCAGAAGCGACGCGCCCAGCAGACAATCGATGCGGCCCCCGTAGTTGATGCCCACGACCGGTGCAGCCACAAATACCGCGACCGTCGTCACAATCCAGCGGAAAACAAAATGTCTCATAGGAAAAGGTTATGCTGATTTGTAATTCGACCAAACGCCTGCGAGAAACTGCTTGCGGATCGTCGGATGCGCGGTAAACGAATTGAAATCATCAACACCAATCAATTTGTGCCGAAAAAGATCAAAATTGTCCAAAGCAAAAATCAAATGTCACCGGAAACTGCCGGATCGACCACTGAAGTGAAGCCCAGCAAATCGTCTAGCGCGCAGCGTCCACCGACGAGTCGAAAAAGCGCCGGACCAGTTCGCAAGAAAAATCCGTCTTCGCAAAAAGCAAAAGCCACGATGCCTCCCGAGGCAGGAACAACAGTGGAGCCATCGGACGAAGAAATTCGGATGCGCGCCTATTTCATTTCGGAACGCCGCCGCAGATTTGCGCTGCCAGGCGACGCAGAATCGGATTGGCTCGAAGCGAAGCGACAGCTGCTCTCCGAAACAGGCCCGCGCTGAAACAGACGACCCATTTTGCTGGCAAGCATTTTAACCACGGATTTCACGGACGGGTACGGATAAATCAGATCTGCAGGCGCCGGTTTTTTATCCGTGTTAATCTGTGTAATCCGTGGTTCTTCAATCAATGGAAAGCGCGATTGTCGATCTTAAAGAAGCTCTGCGAGAACGCCTGGCAGTAATTCGGGATGAACAAAGCCGCAGCGACGAGCCAAAACACATCGCACGATTGCGCGCAGTCTCTGAAAAGATCGACCAGTTGCAGGCGGCGCTTCCAAAGCCAGTTGATCCTCGGCTGGTGCATTATCTCGAGCGCAAGAGTTACGATAAGGCACTCGAATATCTGGAAGGTAGGGACGATTGACCGCAATCGTCCTTGGGCGATTCGGTGAATCGACCCTACCGCGAGTACAGCTCGACTATCAGCTGCTCGTTCACGATGGGCTGCATTTCTTCACGAGACGGAATGCGCGCCACCTTGCCGCTGAGCGCGTCGCGATCGACAGTGAGCCAGTCGGGCACGGGAACAATCTGTGTAAGATCAAGATTTCGCAGCACAAGCTGGCGCGATTTTGGTTTATCTTTGATCGTGATCTCATCGCCTGCCTTCACATTGTAGGAAGCGACATTCACCCCGCGCCCGTTCACGAGCACGTGACCGTGCGACACAAGCTGGCGAGCAGCGCTGCGGGTATTAGCAAGGCCAAGCCGGTAAACGACATTATCGATACGCGTCTCCAATAGTTGAAGAAGTGTTTCACCTGTCACACCGCGCTTCTGCAGCGCCTTCTCGAAAATCCTCCGAAATTGCCGCTCGAGAAGCCCATATTGATAGCGCAGTTTCTGTTTTTCGCCGAGCGCAATCGCGTACTCCGATTGTTTGCGCCGGGAGCCTCGCGGACCGTGCATGCCTGGAGGATAATTTTTCCGCTCCAATGCTTTGGAGAAACCGAAAAGCGGCACCCCATAGCGCCGGCTTACTCTCGTTTTTGGTCCTGTGTATCTACCCATTGCGGAACGTTAAGAGTTGTTAGTTGAGAGCATCAGACGCGACGCGGTTTTGGCGGGCGACAGCCGTTATGCGGCACGGGAGTAACATCGCGGATCACAGTGAGATCGAGCCCGATCGCCTGCAAAGCTCGCACCGCGGATTCGCGTCCGGCTCCTGGGCCTCTGACTAAAACTTCCACTTCTTTCAGTCCATGGCCCATCGCCTGCCGGGACGCATCCTGCGCAACCATCTGCGCCGCGTAAGCGGTGCTTTTGCGCGAGCCTTTAAAGCCGACTTTGCCCGCGCTCGACCACCCAATCACGTTGCCTTTCATGTCGGTGATCGTCACGATCGTGTTGTTGAACGTCGAAAGCACATGCGCGATGCCTGAATGAACATTCTTGCTGCCTTTTGCTTTGACGACCTTCGCTTTCTCAACCTCAGGCGAAAGTGAAAGGCTCTCGGTCGCCGCCGCAACACGCGTCGATTCTTCTTTCTTTTTCTTGGCAGCCTTTTTGACCGGCTTAACTGCAGGCTTGGCCTCTGGAGTCGGCGGTTTTGGGCCCGTCTCCTTGGAAACGACACCACCTGGATGTTCTTCACCGACTACTGCCATAGCCTCGCCTTCCGATGGCTCGACTGGGGCCGTTGTCGATTCCGGCTCCGTCGGTTTCGGTTCTTCTGGATTTGCCTCAGCTGGGTCTTTTGATTCAGCCATTTTAGTTAGTTCTTAAACTTTGCCGGCTTTGGCCTCCGGATTGCGGATCACACCGACAGTTTTGCGTGGCCCCTTGCGTGTCCGGGCGTTTGTGGAAGTGCGCTGGCCGCGCACGGGTAAGCCCTTCCGGTGACGGATGCCTCGATAAGAATTGATCGCCTGCAGACGTTTCAAGTTACCTTGCACGTCGCGACGCAGATCGCCTTCGATCTTGATCTTGTTGTTCGTGATGGCGTGAATGATTTCGTTCAACTGCTGCGGCGTAAGATTTTTTGCGCGAATGTTCGGGTCAATGTTGGTCTGCTCAAGAATGCGCCTGGCTGTGCTAAAGCCGATTCCGTAGATGTAAGTGAGCGACGCTTCGATTCGCTTGTCCGCTGGTATTTCAACTCCGAGTAGTCTTGGCATGGATATTGGTTAAATAGGTTACAAAGTTAAATCGTTCATCCCTGGCGCTGCTTATGGCGCGGGTTCTTGCAGATCACGCGCACAACGTTCTTGCGCTTGACGATCCTGCAACTGGCACAAAGTCTTTTTACTGATGGTCGTACTTTCATAATCAACGAAGTGGAAAACGCAGGGCCGCTGCGCTGTCATTTTTGGCGATAAGTAATTCGCCCCTTCGACAAATCGTAGGGTGAAATCTCTAGCATAACTTTGTCTCCTGGCAAGATCCGAATGAAGTGCAACCGCATTTTCCCGGAGATATGCGCCAGGACACGATGGCCATTGGCCAGTTCAACCCGAAACATGGTATTAGGCAACAACTCGACGACTGTGCCTTCTACTTCAATTGCGTCTTTGCGCGCCATGTCAGAATTTCCGGGTCATCCTTCGTAATCAGGACGGTGTGCTCAAAGTGCGCCGAGGGCATTCCATCCGCTGTGCGCACCGTCCATCCATCGTCGAGCAATCTTACGTCGGAAGTGCCGATGTTAATCATCGGCTCAATCGCCAGCGTCATGCCTGCTTTTAGTTTCGGACCGCTGCCGCGTTTGCCGTAATTGGGAATTTGTGGTTCCTCATGCATTTTTCGCCCCACTCCGTGCCCAACAAATTCGCGCACGACGGAGAAATCAAAGCGACGCGCTTCATCCTCGATTTCGGCGCAAATGTCGCCGACGCGCCGGCCTTCGCGGGCGACGGCGATTGCGCGAGCCAACGCATTTTCGGTGACGCGCAGCAATTGATCCGTGCATTCATCAACGATTCCGACCGGTACAGTAGTTGCGTTGTCCCCTACCCAACCCTCCTGAACGATGCCAATGTCCAGTTTTACGATGTCGCCGTATTGAATGCGCCGCTGGCTGCCGATGCCATGCACGACTTCGTCATTCAGCGAAACGCAAATGTTGCCCGGGAAAACCCGGTGCCCTAGCCGATAGCCAAGAAATGCACTTTTCACGTGCGCGTCGCTCATGAAGTCGGCTGCCGCTTCGTCCACTTCTTTTGTTGTAATACCGGGACGAACCAGGTCACTAACGCGGTCGAGAATGTCGCTGGCGGTGCGGCACGCCTGCCGCATCTTCTCAATTTCCTTCGCGTTCTTGATCGGAATCATCGTTTGTCTTCAATCAGCCGCGAAATATCGCTAAAGACTGCCTCGCGATCGCGGTTGCCGTCGATCCGATGCAGTATCGACATTTTTCCATAGAAAGATGCCAGCGGCTCGGTCTTGGTGTGGAACTCTTGCAAACGCGTTTGCAACACGCCCAGATCATCGTCGCTGCGCCGCACTAGCGGACCATCGCAATAAGGACATACAGCACGTTCGGCAAACTGCGCGCTCGACGAGCTGGTTGTGAAGCCGCATTCCCCACATTGGAGTCGCCCCGCGATGCGATCGCGCACGGTCTGTTCCGATACCTCAAGCCATATCGCTAGATCCAAGGCGGTACGCAATCGCGCCAGGATAGTCATCAAGCTTTCGGCTTGCCGCAGCGTCCGGGGAAAACCATCAAATACGAATCCATGACCGCCATGCAGGCGCAACCAGTCTTCGATTAGCTCGATGATTATCTTGTCGGAGACGAGCCCGCCGCTTTGCAACACTTCGGCAGTCTCCTTTCCCAACGGCGTTCCGAGGTCTCTTTCACGCCGCAAAATTGCGCCCGGTGAAGTGACAGGAATGCCGAACTGGCGCGTAATCATTTCCGCCTGGGTCCCTTTGCCGGAACCGGGCGCGCCGAGAAGAACGAGCCGCCTTTTCACCTATCGCCCGTAAAGAAAAAAGGCGACCCCGGCGATCACAAGGACCGCAATCCCCACATAGAGCCACATCAGGGTTCCGCTGGCTGCCGCCTCCCCGCGAGCATATGACGCGCGATCAAATGATCGCCCCCGAATCCGCCCCTTACGCAAAAAGCCGTCGTAATGCCGTTGAATCAGGTGGGTCTCCACCTGGCGCATGGTATCAAGCATGACGCCTACAATGATCAACAAGCTGGTGCCGCCAAAAAATTGCGCTGTGATGATGGGCACATTCAACCATTGGCTGAGAAGGCTTGGCAAAACCGCTATCAAGGTGAGGAAAATCGCGCCGGCAAACGTGAGTCGCGTCATCGTGAAATCAAGAAAGTCGGCAGTCGGCTTTCCTGGCCGCACGCCCGGAATGTAACCCCCGTATTTTTTAAGATCGTCCGCGATTTGCGCCGGCTGAAACTGGGTTGCAACCCAGAAGTAACTGAAAAAGAAAATCATTGCCGCAAGAACGACATAATGGGGCCAACCGGTGGAAAGCGCACTGGCTATGCGATTCGCGATGGGACTGCTCTTAAAACCGTAGCTGACGATGGTGGCCGGGAACAGAAGTAATGCCCAGGCAAAGATGATCGGCATGACACCAGCATAATTCACTTTCAACGGCATGTATTGTGTCTGGCCACCGTACATTTTCCGGCCCACGACCCGTTTGGCGTACTGCACAGTGATCTTGCGTACGCCTTGCGTGATCGCAATCACCGCAGCGATGACAATAATCAAGAGGAACACAAGCAATACAAGGACCATCGGATTTACCTGGCTCGAACCGGTTTCCCCCGAAGGCACAAATGTCTTCCACGCCTGTGCGAGCGCAGCAGGCAGGCGCGCAACGATGCCAATGGTAATGATAAGCGATATCCCGTTGCCAATCCCGCGCTCGGTAATTTGATCGCCCAGCCACATCAGCACCATCGCGCCAGTTGTAAGGGAAATCACCGTTATGATTCGAAATCTCCAGCCAAGGTCGTCCACTAACGGAATGCCGAGGTTTCTAATGGTGTCAGTGATTCCCGGTAGCATCGTGTGATACGATTCCGGGTGCTGAAACGACAGCGCCAGCAGATACCCTTGGAAAATGCACAGCCCAACTGTTGTGTAGCGCGTTAACTGCATGATCTTTTGTCGGCCACCATCTTCGCGCGCCAATCTGCCAAGCTGCGGAATCACGGCCGTCAGCAACTGCATCATGATCGAAGCGCTGATGTACGGCATGATGCCGAGGGAAAAGACCGCGCAATTTTCAAGCGCGCCGCCACTGAACAGGTTAAAGAGCGCGGCCAAACCGCCTCCGGTCCGCTGGGTCAGCGACGTGCGAAACCATTCCTGCAAAACGGCTTGGTTGACTCCCGGAGTTGTGATGGCAGCTCCCAAACGCACAATCACCACTACGGCCAGCGTAAACAAAATGCGCCGGCGCAATTCCGGTATCTTAACTGTGTTGAGAAACGCCGAGACCATCCGCTAAATCTGGATTATTGCCTGCCGAGACGCTAGCTCTCCTCAGATGTTTTCTTCTTTGTCCGCGCCTTCACTTTGGCTGGCGGTCTCCTCGACGACTCTCTCTTTCCTGCTGCCTGCAAGGCAGGTTCAACAGATACTTCCCCTGCCGAGATTCCAGTCTCACCGGCGGCGTGGACTGGGGCTGCTTGCGGGCCTCTTCCCTCACGCAATGTAATTGTTCCCCCAGCCTTTTCGATTTTTTCCCGGGCTGCTGCACTGACTTTATCGGCTTCCACCTTCAGGCCGTGCTTTAATTCGCCGTCACCAAGGATTTTTATTCCCACGAAATGACCCCGAACCAAATTCGACTCACGCAGCAGCTGTTCGTTTACCACCGCTCCGGCTTCAAATGCATTCAGGTCGCTGAGGTTCACAATCGCATAACGCTTGTGAAAGGCCGCATTGTTGAATCCGCGCTTCGGCAATCGTCGAATCAGCGGCATCTGACCGCCTTCGAACCCCAGTCGAATGCTCCCACCCGAGCGCGCCTTTTGCCCTTTATGACCCTTGCCGCTGGTCTTTCCGTGTCCTGAACTTTCACCGCAGCCCAGGCGTTTGACGCGATGTCGTGATCCCGGTCGCGGCCGCAAATTATGAAGACGCATCGCGTTGGTCCCCCTTTCCATCGCTTAAGTGAATTCCGCGCGCTTTAAAAATTTCGTCCCGCCGGCGAAGTGATCGCAGCGCGGCGATCGTCGCCTTCACTACGTTGGCGTGATTACTCGATCCGAGCGACTTGGCCAGCACGTCGCGAATGCCGGCCGCCTCAGCTACTGCCCGCACGCCTCCACCGGCGATAACGCCGGTTCCTGGCGATGCGGGACGCAACAGCACCCGTGCTCCATCGTACTCGCCGATCACTTCGTGTGGGATCGTGTTATCATTCAATGAAACTTTTTCCATCGATTTGCGCGCTGCTTCGGAGGCTTTTCGAATGGCCTCTGAGACCTCGTTGGCCTTGCCAAATCCGCATCCTACTTTCCCATCGTGATCTCCAGCCACGATCAACGCGCTGAAGCTAAAACGTCGACCGCCCTTCACGACCTTGGCGCAACGGTTGATAAACACGACTTTTTCCGTCGTATCGCCCTTTGCCGCGGGAGTCCTATCTGGTCTGCGGAAGTCTGGTCGTCTGCCTGAAGTTGTTTGAGCCATGAATTAAAATTTTAAGCCGCCTGCGCGCGCCGCATCTGCTAATGCCTTTACTTTTCCGTGATAAAGGAACCCGCCACGATCAAAAACGACTCGCTCGAGTTTCTTCGCAAGAGAACGTTCCGCGATTGCCTTGCCGATTTGTTCTGCCGCGGTCTTGTTTGCAGCGGCTTTATCGTTGTCCAGTAAGGAACGCTCCGTGGTCGATGCAGCCGCCAGTGTCCGTCCGGCATCGTCATCGATCACTTGCGCATAAACGTGTTTCCCAGAGAAATGAACTGCCAGCCGCGGTCGTTGCGCCGTGCCTGCAACTTTTTTCCTGATCCTTTGATGAACGCGCTGCCGCGCTGCCTTACGAATCGTCGCCATATCTATTGAACGGTCTTGCCCACTTTGCGACGAATCTGTTCGCCCGCGTAACGAACGCCTTTGCCCTTGTACGGTTCCGGAGGATAAAAGCGACGGATGTCCGCCGCCACCTGGCCAACCAGTTTTTTGTCCACGCCTTGGACCGTAATCTTCGTGTTGTCCGCGACTGTGATTTTAATGTCCCTTGGAATCGCAAATGGAATCGGATGCGAAAAACCGAGGCTCAGATTAAGGGTCGATCCCTGCACGGCGGCTCTGAAGCCGACTCCCTCAATCTCGAGTTGCTTGCTGAAACCTTCGCTCACGCCCTGCACCATGTTGTGCACGAGGCTGCGCGAAAGCCCATGTAACGCTTTCACGCTGTGTGTTTCTGCTTCGCGCACCACCGATACCCGGTTGTCTTTCACGCTTGCCCGGATGTGGCGCGGAAGTTTCCAGTGGAGCTTTCCTTTAGGCCCTTCCACTGAAACCGCTCCGTCATCGTCGATGTTGACTTTGACCTTGTCGGGAATCTCGACCGCTTTATTTCCGATTCGTGACATAAAATTTACCAAACGTAGGCCAGCACTTCGCCGCCCACCTTTTGCTTTCTCGCTTCGCGCCCCGATAAAACACCGCGCGAAGTGGAAAGAATCGCCAGACCCATTCCACCAAGAACTCGCGGGATTTCATCTGCGCCAACGTAACGGCGTAATCCCGGGCGGCTCACCCGGCGCAACCCTGCAACGGCGCTCGATCGGTCCACAATTTTGTTGATGATCTTGATGCGCGGATGCGCAGCGCTCGTGTCGATCGAGTAATCGCTAATATAACCTTCGTCTTTCAAGATGCGCGCGATCTCGGCCTTGATTTTCGAGTACGGCATGAGCACCTCCAGTTTTTGCGCGCGCGTGCCATTGCGGATACGCGCCAAAAAATCGGCGATGGGATCAGTAACAGTACTCATCAAAAAATCAGGCGGGTTGCGCGGCAGGCTTCCTTGCCCGGTCGCTAAACGGCATTCCCATTTCGCTCAACAGCCATTTGGCCTCTTCGTCCGTTCGTGCCGTGGTGACGATTGTAACATCAAATCCGATGTTGCGCTTGATTTTATCAAGCTCGATTTCGGGAAAAATCGATTGGTCCGAAATTCCGAGGGTATAGTTGCCGTGGTTGTCAAAACAACGCGGTGAGACGCCGCGAAAGTCGCGAAGGCGCGGCAACGCGGCCTTGATGAAGCGCTCGAGAAATTCGTACATGCGTTCTCCGCGCAGGGTGACCTTCGCGCCGATGGCCTGACCTTTGCGTAATTTGAAATTGGAAATGCTTTTCTTGGCCAGGGTTTCCACCGGGCGCTGGCCCGTGATCAACGCGAGCTCCGTTTTTGCCTCTTCTAGCGCTTGCTTTACGTCGGATTGCGAACCAATCGAGGTGTTAATCACAACTTTCTCGACCTTCGGAATTTGGTGAACGTTTTTGTAGCCGTGCACCTTTTGCAGCGCAGGCATCACACGCTCTTTGTAATAGCGATGAAATTCGTTTTCCATTTTCAACAAATGTCATTCTGAGCGATAGCGGAGAATCTCACGACAGCGCCCTGGGTTACTTGCGAGTTCCCTCGCTACGCTCGGGATGACCACGCTTTTTTCCTCCTTTCGACTCTACGGCCTTCGCCGGCTTCCCGTCGCGCTCGATCAATTTCACGTTGGAAATATGAATTGGCCCCTCCCGCTCGGCGATTTTGCCGCTCGGATTGTCCTGAGATTTCCGAAGGTGCTTTTTGATAATGCGTACGCCTTCAACTAAAACGCGATGTTTTCCCGGAAACACCGCCAGGATCTTCCCTGAAGAGCCGCGGAAATTCCCGGCGATGACCTCGACTTGATCGCCTTTTTTAACGTGACATTTGATTCGGTTCATAAGACTTCCGGGGCGAGCGAGACAATTTTCATGAAGTTGCGATCGCGCAACTCGCGGGCTACCGGCCCGAAAATGCGCGTGCCGCGGGGATTCAAATCTTTATCGATGATCACGATCGCATTGTTATCGAAGCGCAGCAGAGAGCCATCCTCGCGCCGGATCGCTTGTTTCGTACGAACCAGAACCGCACGCACCACTTCGCCTTTCTTTACTGTTCCGGTCGCGCTGGCTTCCTTCACGTTCGCAGTGATTACATCGCCGATCCCGGCGTAACGCGTGGATTTGCCGATCACGCCGATCATCGTGGCCATGCGCGCGCCGCTGTTGTCTGCCACATCTAATCTGGATCGAAGTTGTACCATCGGAATCTTCTTTCTCTTAGTCCCGCTCCTGCACTTACTTCTGGATAACCTCCACGAGACGCCACCGCTTTAGCTTGCTCAGTGGACGCGTCTCCATGATGCGGACGGTGTCGCCGGTTTTCGCCTGGTTCTGTTCATCGTGGGCATAAAACTTTTT
>QHNK01000069.1 GCA_003218415.1 Verrucomicrobiota bacterium
CATAATTTATTTTTTCTCCGCCTGTTTAGTCCGCTGAGTTAGGACTGTTTCGAGCCTGGCAATGTCGCGCCGCAGCAAGCGCAATCTGCTTGGCTGCTCGAGCTGGCCGCTCTGCTGTTGCAAACGCAGGTGCAGGCTTTCCTGGCGCAAGTCGCGCCTCTTGGTCAGCAACTCGTCCGTGCTCAGCTCGGTGATCTCTTTCATTTTCATGCTTCTTAAGCGGCCCTGACGTGATGACGCCACAGTGTCATCCCGAACGCAGTGAGGG
>QHNK01000189.1 GCA_003218415.1 Verrucomicrobiota bacterium
CTGCATTCCAAGACGCCGGGACATCCTGAATTTGGCGACACGCCCGGAGTGGAATGCACGACCGGCCCACTTGGTCAGGGCGTCGGCAATGCGGTCGGCATTTCCGTGGCGACAAAGATGGCCGCCGCGCGGTTCAACACAGCCGAGCACAAAATTCTCGATCAGCATGTGATCTGTTTATGCAGCGACGGCGATATGCAGGAGGGAGTCGCCTCCGAAGCATGTGCGCTGGCTGGGCATTGGGGTCTCGATCATTTGATTTTCATCTACGATTCAAACGCCGTCACGCTCGACGCCGCGGCGAAAGAGACGCAGAGCGAAGACACCGGGAAACGTATGGAGGCATACGGCTTCGATGTTCAGGAGATTGACGGTCACGATATGCGACAGTTTCTCGACGCTTTTGACGTAGCGAAACGGCGCGATAACGGCAAACCGCAGTTCATCATCGCGCACACGCTCATTGGCAAAGGCGTTCCGGAAGTTGAAGGCACATACAAGGCGCATGGAGAGGCTGGCGCAAAATTTGTCGACGCTGCCCGAAAGGCGCTCGGCTTGCCCGAGAAACATTATTTCGTCTCGCAGGACGTGTACGCCTATTTTGCCGAGCACAAAAAGAAGCTGCTCGCCGATTACGATCGCTGGGAAGAAACTTACAGCGCGTGGCGCAATAAAAATCCCGACAAAGCGCAGCTGGTCGATGACGGCATCGCGCGAAAAGTTCCTGCCGATCTCTTAGCCAGGATTCCCGAGTTTCCCATGGATGCGAAGTTGGCTACGCGGAAAGCCGGTGGCGAAGCGTTGCAGCCGATCGCTCAAGCGATGCCGCTGCTGATGAGTGGCAGCGCCGATCTGTACGGATCGACGATGAATTACATCAAGGACGGCGGCGATTTTAACCGGGATAATCCCGGTGGGCGAAACATCCGCTTCGGGATTCGCGAACACGGCATGTGCGCGATCCTGAACGGCATCTCGTATCACGGACTATTCCGCGCATCGGGCGCGACATTCATGGTGTTTACCGATTACTGCCGCGCTTCCATTCGGCTGGCCGCGCTGGCGAAGCTTCCTAATACCTACATTTTCACCCACGACTCAATCGGCGTCGGCGAGGATGGTCCTACCCATCAACCTGTGGAGACGGTTAGTTCTGTTCGTTTGATGCCGAACATAGACGTGATCCGGCCGGCCGATCCCGAAGAGACCGCAGGCGCATTTGTCGCGGCCATGCAGCGCACGGACGGGCCGACGTTTCTCGCGCTCACGCGTCAGACCGTTCCGATGCTAAATGATATTGATCCAAATCTGCGTCGCGAAGGAGTGTTGCGTGGCGGTTACGTCGCAAAGAAAGAGCAAGGAAAACTCGATCTGATCATCCTATCGTGCGGGAGCGAACTGCAGCACGCGCTGGCCGCGGCGAGAGAACTCGGCGATGGCGTGCGCGTGGTTTCGATACCCTGCTTCGAAAGGTTCAACCGCCAATCAGAAAAATATCGCGAAGAAATCTTGCCTAAGGAATGCCGAAAACGGGTCGCCATCGAAGCCGGCGTGACTGAGATCTGGTACCAATACGTCGGTCTCGACGGCAAAGTGATTGGACTGCATCAGTTCGGCTTGAGCGCGCCCGGCGCCGAAGTGATGAAGGAGCGCGGCATCGACGCACAGCATGTGATCGAAGCGGCGAAGTCGCTGAGGTAAGGGCGATTGGCCTCAATCGCCCGATTCGGATGCGATCACGCGCGACAGGCGGTTCAGGTGAACCGCCCCTACCTAAAACGCCTCTTCTGGTTCGCTCACATTGCGCGCCCGAGTCTCGAAGCGGGTGAATTCTTTGAGGAAGGTGAGCGGAATCTCGCCTACCGGACCGTTACGCTGCTTCGCGATGATCAATTCTGCCTCGCCAGCTTTTTCCACACGCGTCTCTTCGTCTTCCTCATAGAATTCTGGCCGGACGAGCAAGGCGACCAGATCAGCGTCCTGTTCAATCGAACCCGATTCGCGGAGATCGCTCAACCGCGGTTTGCCACCCGAGCGCTGCTCCGGTTGCCGATTCAATTGCGCCACCACAATGATCGGAATTTTCAATTCCTTGGCCAACCCTTTGAGCCCCGCGGAAATCTCGGAGATCTCCAATTGCCGGTTGTCTTGGGCGCGGCGTGAGGTCGATCGCAACAGTTGCAAGTAATCAACGATCATCAGTTTCACATCCTGCTGCGCTTTGAGCCGGCGCGCTTTCGCTCTCAGTTCGAGAATGCTGAGACTGGCGCTGTCATCGATGAAGATTTTTGCTTCGGCCAGTTTCGATGCTGCGGCAGTCAGGTTCGGAAAATCGCGTTCACCCAGAAATCCGTCACGCACTTTTTGCAGGTTCACGCGCGCGCGCGAGCAAAGCAGACGTTGCACAAGCTGCTGGCTGCTCATCTCCAGACTGAACACGCCGACAGGGAGCTTTTCGTTGATAGCCACGTGCTCGGCAATATTCATGGCGAGTGCGGTTTTGCCCATGCTGGGCCGCGCCGCGATTACGATCATTTCCGAGGAATGCAGACCGCTCGTCATGCGGTCGAACTCAACAAACCCGGTGGAGATTCCGGTGATGCGGCCTTTACCCTCGAATAGCTTCTCAATTGACTCAATGGCTT
>QHNK01000190.1 GCA_003218415.1 Verrucomicrobiota bacterium
AAATCGCTGAGCTTGCCAACACAATTAACAGCATGACGGAGACGCTTGCCACCTTTGCCGATCAAGTTACAACTGTGGCACGCGAGGTCGGGGTCGAGGGAAAGCTGGGCGGTCAGGCCAGCGTGCCGGGCGCGGCTGGCACATGGCGCGATTTGACCGATAACGTGAACCGGCTGGCGGCGAATTTGACGACGCAGCTTCGCGCCATTGCCGATGTTGCGACGGCAGTTACGGAAGGAGACCTGACACGCTCTATCCAGGTGGAAGCGCGGGGCGAGGTCGCATTCGTGAAAGACAACATCAACGAGATGATCCGCAATTTGAAAGACACGACCCTGCGGAATGAGGAGCAGGACTGGCTCAAAACTAATCTCGCGAAGTTCTCGCGCATGCTGCAGGGACAAAGGGATCTGCTGGCGGTTGGCAAACTTATCTTGTCGGAACTCGCACCGGTCGTCTCCGCGCAACACGGCCTCTTCTATATCATGAATAACTCTGGGGAAGAGCCTGAACTCAAGCTCCTGGCAAGCTACGCGTATCGCGAGCGGAGAGGTGCAAAGAATCGCTTCAAATTAGGGGAGAGTCTGGTTGGGCAAGCAGCGCTGGAGAAAAAACGCATTCTCCTGACCGACGTCCCGTACGGTTACGTGAAGGTGAGTTCCGGTCTGGGTGAGTCGCGTCCGATGAACATCGTGGTTCTGCCGATCTTGTTCGAAGGAGAAGTAAAAGCGGTGATGGAACTTTCATCGCTTGATTACTTCAACTCAACACATCAGGCGTTTCTCGATCAGTTGACGGAGAGCATCGGCATTGTCCTCAATACTATTCAGGCGAACACGCGGACGGAAAATCTGCTTAAGCAATCGCAGTCGCTCGCGGCTGAGCTCCAAAGCCGCCAGGAGGAGCTCCAAAAAACAAACGAGGAGCTGCAGGAAAAAGCGCGTTCTAATCTCGCGAAAGACCGATTTCTTGCCGCGCTCAGTCACGAATTGCGGACCCCTCTTACCCCCGTGCTTGCGTCCGCCGTCGCCCTCGAAAATGAGCAGGACTTGCCGGAGAATATTCACGAATCGCTGCAAATGATCCGTCGCAATGTGGAGTTGGAGGCGCGGCTGATCGATGATCTGCTAGATCTGACGCGTATTAGCAGAGGTAAAGTGCAGCTCAATTTTGAAATCGTTGACGCTCATTCGCTGTTGCAAAATGCGCTGGAGATTTATCAGGCGGAAATCGGTCGCAAACATCTGGCGCTACGGCTCGATTTGGCTGCGCAAAAAGTGCATCTGCGAGCGGATCCAGCGCGACTTCAACAGATCTTTTGGAACCTGATAGGCAACGCGGTGAAGTTTACACCGCGAGATGGCCTAATTTCCGTTTCCACGAGAAACCGTTCCGGCGATCAGCTGCGTGTGGAGATCGCAGATACCGGCCTGGGGATCGAATCGGAATCGTTGCCAAAAATTTTCGATGCTTTTGAACAAGGCGGTCGGACTCAACTAGGGGGTCTTGGCCTTGGTCTTGCGATCAGCAAAATGCTTGTCGAAGCGCACGATGGGACAATTGGCGCGGAAAGCCCCGGCCGAGATAAAGGGGCCACGTTCGCGTTGACTTTTCCGACGTGCGAAAAGGCGAATGCGAAGACAACGCCAACGCTTTCGCCTAGGCCATCGCAGCGCCAAGCCATGCGCATTCTGCTCGTCGAAGACCACGAAGATACGAACCGATCTCTTACGAATTTACTTCGCAGGCGTGGATATTATGTGCAGTCCGCTGCCAACGTCCAATCCGCGCGCGATCTAAGCGCGAAGGAAGAATTTGATGTGCTTATTAGCGATCTCGGTTTGCCCGATGGCAGCGGAATCGATTTAATGCAAACATTGCGCTCCGGGCGGCCGCTTCTCGGAATCGCTCTCACCGGTTTTGGAATGGAGGGCGATATCCGTCAAAGTCACGAAGCTGGATTCAAGCATCACCTGGTCAAGCCGATCGATCTGAACAAGCTCGATGCGTTCATTCAAGAGGCCGCGGCCGCGCTGACATCCAAGGACGATTCGCTGACTTCTGCCCGTGTTGGTTAATCGTTGGCGTGATCGTCGCAGTTGTCCGATCAGATCGAGAGTGTCCCGGTAAGGGCGGTGTTCACCGATCCTTGGTTGCTTTTGAAATTGCGGCGAATTTTCGCGGTTGTCTAAGGGAGCTGAGTTTTGTCGTGCGAACAGCTAACGCTTGGCCGCGCACGAAAACTCCGGCATACTAATCAAGCTCGTTGCGAACGGGCCTGTAGCTCAGCGGTTAGAGCAGGGGACTCATAATTAAAGACAGAGTTTTTGCGCTTGTTTTCACAGCGTTGCACACCGTCGTGGATGCTAGGTAATTCGGCCATTCACCATTCGCAGCGCGTTACGCAGAATTGCGCTGTTTTGCAGCAAGAAATCCGCAGACCGTAGAAAACGACCGTGAAATTTTCTACTTTCAGCTACGCGCGCGCGTAGCTGACTCCAAAAAGTATCAAAATCAGACTTGCACGGTGGTGCCCCGGGCTTGCGTTAAAGCGCCGAGCATTTCCGTGAGGCGCGACTCGTAAGAATCGCACGTGGGACATTCGCCATTGGACTTGACCCATTCGGGATGTTGGATCCGCAGATCGTCGTGAATCTGTTGCCGGAGCTCGGTGTAGGTGTGGATTTGATGATACATGGCTATTGTCCTGGTGAAAGATTCAAGTGCGACGCGGGATAGTTCCGACAAAAGGCTCGGCAGAATCGCCGATGAGCGTTGGCGCCGTGAGCGCGCGGTACGGCCAAGTGAGGGTATTCCAAATGGCGGCGCGCATGTGTTTGCGGTGTGCGCGACGCCAGGCCAACTGGATCACTTTGTAGCGCTGGCGTTGCAGCAGCACGGCGAGCAGTCCGCTTTGCGTAAGGGTCGGGATTAATTGTCTCATAACGTAGTCTTTCTGTTTTTTTTGTCCGAAGACGATGTAATTTACATCGTCGGTGAGTGCACTCTGGGCGTATATTCCGAAAGATTGACCGTTTGTTGTCGTGCGAATCCAAGACTCACAAGGGAGCCAGCGAATCTTTCACGCCCGCTCTCTGCTTTATTTCGCGAAATACTTCGCGGCGAGGGATTGCGCGCCAGGGCCTAATACGCTAACCGCTGCTTTGCTACCCAGCAGTTTTCGCAACAAAGTTTTCGCGTCATTTTTCTCCTGCTCCGACACATCGGCTTGATTGATCGCAGTGATCACTTTCTCCAGTGCATCCATAACCACTTGCTGCTGCTGCTGAGTGCTCGGTGCGGTCGGCGTTTCCCGCTGGGGCGCGGTGGTTCGCCGGCTCTTATCGATAGAGATCGAAATCGGAGGCGCGACACCACCTTCGAGCACTTTGACTCCGAAGTCGTTTATCTTAGCAAAGCCGGACAACAGGCCCATCCCGGTCTGATCCTCAAGAGCGGTCCAGTCGATGAGGTGATACTCTGAAAGCTGGGCCAAGGCGCGCAGCCAGTCACGGTGATTTATGCCTCCTGGCGGCAGGACCGCCTGCTCACCTTGGCCGAACGGAATGGAACCTTCGCTTCGACGTTCATAGAGAAGCTGCAGCAGGCATCCTCTGACGACAGAATCCTTCATAGACTTTGCCAATATGCTCTGCATCCCGCGCACCAACAACTCACCTCAAGGGTGCAAGTCTGTACTTGGAAATGCGGTTCGCGCCTAAATTCCGAAAGCGTTGAATAGCCGTT
>QHNK01000070.1 GCA_003218415.1 Verrucomicrobiota bacterium
TGTTGAAAATCGGGTTGGCCGTAGCCAAAAGACGCAAGGAGAAACAGCGCCGCGGCAAACGTCAAAACCGACGCGGCTAACGCCGTCTTGCGCCCAGGCGCGCCAACCATGATCAAGATGGCCGCGATGATGGGGCAGAAAATGATAAAAAGAACCATTAGCGGAAAATAGCGAAGTAGATGAGCGCGACGATACCCAAGCCAAACAGGAACACATAAGCTTGGAGATTTCCTACTTGAACCAGCCGCAAAAGAGCGCCGACGCCCCAGGTTCCGCGACTGCTTCCGCCCACCGCGCCGGCATCGATGATCCATCGATCAAAGAATCCTGACACGCGTGCGACGAGTTCCTGCGTCCAGTAAATCAGCCTGTTGTAGAACTCGTCGAAATAAAACTTGTGACGTAACAGCTTGATATCTACCGGTTCAACGGCCCGGTTGCAGTAAAGAGCAATCGCTAGTCCACTTCCCGCAATCAACGCGACGATTGCAAGCGTGGGAACAAGGATTGCGACTTCCTTTTCAACTGGGAGTGTGAGGAAGTTTCGCGCGAAAAATGCAAATCCGCCGAGTGCCGCCAGGAGCGCGAGCACGATCAGCGGCACCGTCATTACCGGTGGTGATTCGCGGCTTTCGCGCGCGATGTCGCTGTGTGGGGTTCCGAAGAAAACAATGACGAGCATCCGTATGACGTAGAACGCTGTCAGAAACGCCGTGAACAACGCCACGGCGAAAATCGGCGTGTCGCGTTCGTAGGCGAGCGCAAGAATTGCGTCCTTGCTAAAAAATCCGCTGAACGGCGGGCAGCCGATCAACGCGAGCGCCCCAACGGCGAAAGTCACAAATGTGATCGGCAGCCTTCGCGAAAGCCCTCCCATTTTCCAGATGTCTTGCTCGTGATGAAGCATGACGATGACTGAGCCGGCGGCGAGGAAAAGAAGCGCTTTGAAAAACGCGTGAGTAAACAGATGAAACATGGCTGCATCATTCGAGGCAAGGCCCACAGCCATGACCATGTAACCGAGTTGCGAGAGCGTGGAGTAGGCGAGGATCCGCTTGATGTCGTTCTGTTGGGTCGCGATTAGCGCAGCCATCACCGCGGTAATCGTGCCGATCCACGCAACAACCAAAAGTGCGGTTTGCGAAGATTGAATGACGAACGCAACGCGCACGAGCATGTAAACGCCTGCTGCGACCATCGTCGCCGCGTGAATCAAAGCAGAGATTGGCGTCGGACCTTCCATCGCGTCCGGCAACCAGACGTGCAGCGGAAACTGGGCCGACTTTCCAACTGCACCGCAGAAAACCAAAAGCGCGACAACTGTGACAAACGTCGAGTGACTCGCCAGTGTCGACATCCGTGGCGCGATCTCAGCGAAAACGACAGAGCCGGTCGCTATCCAAACCATCAGGATTCCAATCATGAACCCGAAATCACCAATGCGCGTGGTAATGAATGCTTTGTTGGCCGCATCCGCAGCGGAGTCGCGATAGAACCAGTGGCCGATCAGAACATAAGAGGTGAAGCCGACCAATTCCCAAAACATGAAAAGCATGACGAAATTGTTCGCCAAGACGATTCCGAGCATCGCGAACATGAAGAGTGAGAGCGCCGCGAAATAACGGGACTTGCCTTCGTCATCTCGCATGTAACCAAGCGAATAGATGTGAATGACCGCCCCTACACCCGACACCAGAACGGCCATTGTCCTACTCAACGGATCCAGAGTCAGGCCAAACGGGACTTGGAAGACGCCGCTAATACCGATCCATGTGAACTCAGCCGCGGCGGTGGTGTGCTGCGCAAAGATCAAACAACTGCAAGCAAAACTTACGAGCACCGCGACGATTGAGATCGAACTACTCAACGTTTTTAATCGAAGGGTAAACAGCGTGATCACAGCCGCGCTCACTAACGGCGCGAGCAGAATGAGCCACGGCAAGATTGGGTTCATGGGATGATTCGCCCGCTTAGAATTTCAAGCTGCTGATGTCTTTGACGTCCGTGGTTTGCCTTGCGCGAAATAGAGCGACGAGAATGGCAAGACCCACAGCAACTTCGGCAGCCGCCACCGTGATAATGAAAAAGACAAACACCTGCGCGTTGTAATTGGGCAAGCCGTTTGGATCGAGACGGAATCGCGAGAAAGCAACGAGGGACAGGTTTGCCGCATTCAACATCAACTCCAGTGACATGAGGATGATGATGAGATTGCGTCGCAACATCACTCCGGCAAACCCAATTGAAAAAAGAATGCCGCTTACGAGGAGATAATCGCCAAGCGTGATCATTCTATCGAGGCTCGCGTTTGCTCAAAAGCACCACGCCGACAGTCGCCACCAGCACGAGAACCCCGACGATTTGAAACGGCAGATTGTAGTTGCGGAAAAGCAGAGCGCCGATATTCCACACATCGTCGGTTGTCGATCCCGCGAGCGGCGGAAAAGTCTGCTGGGCGGCTTGGAAGTGTCCAATCACAAAGCAAATTTGAACGAGCAAGACGACCGCCACTCCAATGCCGCCCGCGGCTGCGAGCCAATTGATTCGACGCCGTTCTTCAGCCTGCAGGTTAAGAAGCATGATGATGAAAAGGAAAAGCACCATTACGGCGCCGGCGTAAACCAGCACCTGAATGATTCCGACAAAGAAGGCGTCAAGCGACATGAAAAGAGCAGCCAACCCAACGAACGAAACAACGAGGCTGAGCGCGCTCGCGACCGGGTTGCGATTGACCACAACCGCTGCCCCAAAGATCAACGTCATCAGTGCAAAGACCCAAAATAAGAATGGCGACATAATCAATTGCGGATTGCGGATTGCGGATTGCGGAATTGGCAATTGGCAATGCCGGTCACTTTTTCTCGTTCCATTTCAACACGACACCGTGCATTACGCCGCCGATTTCGAGGAGTTTCTCCTTGTGATGCACCATTTCCGCGCGCGTGAAGCCCGTAATCGCATAGTCTTTACGGAGAAAGATCGCCTGCTCGGGGCAAACCTCCTCACACATCCCGCAGAAAATGCAGCGGATCATGTCGATATCGAACGCTTCTGGAAATTTCTCGACTTTGGCGAAGCGATCTGCTGAGGGAATTTCGCCAGGAATAATTTTGATCGCACGCGGCGGACAAATGAATTCGCAGAGCTGACAGGCCACGCAGCGCACCCGGCCATCCTCGTCTTGCACGAGCGCAGGCGCGCCGCGGTAGTGGTCCGGCAGGCTGCTATCCCATTTTTGCTCAGGATATTGCATGGTGACCTTGGTGCGTCCGAGCAGCATGTTCTTGAAATGCTTAAACGTGATAGCCAGGCCCGCGACGATCGCGGGCAGATACAATCGCTCGCGCCAGTTTAGTTTTGGTCGTGGAACAGTGATGGCCATGACTTGCTAATCTCGAAGCTAAAAATCCACGATCAAAGATTTTTCGATTGTTCCTGGCTTCCTGGTTTCCAGATTCATAACCTTTGAGTGTAAGGAAGAATTGCTGCGACAAGAAAAATATTCACAAGCGCAATTTCGAAAAAGAAGAGCCAGCCGAGCCGCATGAGTTGATCATAGCGAAAACGGGGCAACGTCCAGCGCACCCACATAAAAATGAAAATCACGGCGGCGACTTTCGCGAAGAACACTGCGATGTTGATCAGGCCGAAGATCCATCCATGCGAGCCGTCGGGGATTCCTGGGAAATGCCAGCCTCCTAAAAACAATGTGACGATGACGGCCGAACCGGTGATCATCGCGGCGTATTCGCCGAGAAAATATAAGGCGAACTTCATCGAACTATATTCGATGTTGTAACCGCCGGCGAGTTCCTGCTCTGCTTCCGGCAGGTCGAACGGCAGGCGGTTTGTCTCTGCAAAAATAGCAATCATGAAGACGAGGAAGGAAATGATCATCGGAATCGCAAGCAGCCACTTCCACGGATTCGTCCAGTCGCCGACAAACGGCGCGATGAACCAGCCGTGCTCAATCTGGTAACGCACCACGGTGGTCAGGCGTAAATTTCCAACCAAAAGAAAAACGGGGATTACCGCCAGGCCGAGCGAAAGTTCATAGGAAAGCATTTGCGAACTGGAACGGATGCCGCCGAGGAATGGATATTTGGAATTCGATGCCCAACCGCCGATGACGATTCCGTAAACGCCCAGCGAGGCGATGGCGAATACGAAGAGGATTCCCACGTTCACATCGGCGATCACCATGGGAACACCAAACAGGGTGCTGCCAAACGGGACCACAGCAATCGTGATGATGGCGGGCATTACGGCCAGACATGGCGCGAGCCAGTAATAAAATGTGTTTGCCGATCGCGGCGTGAAATCTTCTTTCAGCAGCAGTTTGAACATGTCCGCGATGGGCTGGAAGAGACCGGCAGGCCCGACGCGATTCGGTCCCAGCCGATCCTGGATAAACGCGCTCACGCGTCGCTCGGCGTAAACCGCATAGGAAACCATCGGCAGAATCACCACGAAGAGGATCCCGACAATTTTCAGCAGCGAGGTGATGATGAAAAACCCATCCATGTCACGTTGGCCGAATGGCGCGGCGTGCGGTCTGGACCGCGATCGCTTGCTCGATGGCTTCTTCGTCGCTGGGATGCATCGGCGGCAATTCTTCCATTTGCAAAATGTGCACGCCGGGATCGCCGATTTTGCTCAAGGTCAAACCGGCGAATTGCGGCACTGTTTCGCTGATCCGGTGAAAGATATCCTCGATAGAGGAAATTGAGTCGCCTCCGCCAACTGCTTGGAGCAAATCACGTAAGATTTCCCAATCATCGCGCGCATTCCCGGGCGGGCGCACGGCGCGATTCAATCGTTGCAATCGGCCTTTACCGTTGATCATCGAGCCGCGCTTCTCGGCAAAACCGCACGCGGGCAGAACCACAGTCGCTTTTTCAGTCGCCTCGTTCGACAAAACATTCATCGCGATCAGTGCAGGGAGGCGCGCGAGTTGTTCGACGGATATGCCAAGATGCATCGTGTTTTCTTTCAAAATCATCAGCGCTTTGACTTGTCCTGATTTTACAGCTTCAGCAATCGCCGTGAGTCTCGCACCGGGCTCAGACGTCGATCTAAGAATTAAGCGCGCGCCGTTTGTGTTCGGGTTGCGGTCTTCGCTGAGCAAAATGTCATCACCGGTCGCGCGCCGCGGGACGATGTCGATCCACTGCACGCCTAAGGATTTCGCCAACTGCGACGTAAGCCAAAGCTCCTCATTAGTCATGCGGCCGGAAGCAATGATGGCAATTTCAGAACCGGCAAATTGCTTTAACTGAAGCGCCGCGTCTGCGATCGCCGTCGGCCAAACCACGGGGATCAGATTTCCCCCGGATCGAATCTGCGGCTCGAGCAAACGGTTTTCGGCTTCGAGATATTTGAAGTTCAACCGTCCGTAATCGCACATCCAGCAGGAGTTGACGTGATCGTTTTCCCGCGGTGTCTGCCGGTAAATGACGTCTTCGCGCGTGCCGATGATGGTGTTGCAGCCCGTTGCGCAACTGGTGCAGATGCTTTTTGTTTCTTTCAGGAACCAGACGCGCATCTTGAAACGAAAATCAGTCGAGGTGAGCGCGCCCACCGGGCAGATATCAACGGTGTTGAGAGAATAATTGTTCTCGAGCCGTTTGCCAGGATGCGCGGTCAGCACCGTGTAACTGCCGCGATCGACGAACCCAAGGACGTCGTCGTGTGCGATTTCCT
This sequence comes from Verrucomicrobiota bacterium, assembly GCA_003218415.1. Taxonomy (GTDB): domain Bacteria; phylum Verrucomicrobiota; class Verrucomicrobiia; order Chthoniobacterales; family UBA10450; genus Udaeobacter. The sequence continues at coordinate 5,704 of QHNK01000070.1, forward strand.
GGCAGAAACGGATGCACCGCGAGCAGAGAATGCAACGCTCATCATCCAGCGTGACCCGTGGGCCGAGCACAACATTTTTGGGCTTTTTGACTTTGTTCTCAAGAAAACGCGACTTCGAGTTGCCGAAATCGACGCTGAATTCCTGCAAACGACATTCGCCAGCCTGATCGCAAATTGGGCAATCGAGCGGATGATTGATGAGGAGAAATTCCATTACACCGCGCTGACATTCCTTTACCAGCGGCGAATTGGTGCGAGCCGCCATGCCTTCGGATACGTCTTGGGCGCAGGAAATTTGCGGACGCGGTATCCAGTTTATGATCGGTTTGCCGTCGGCACCGAGCTCCGGTTTGCGATCCGGGCCGAGCCTCGGGAAGCCCATTTCGATCAAGCACATCCGGCAGTTGCCGGGCGAACTGAGCTTTTTGTGATAGCAGTAGCGCGGCACATAACTGCCGGCTTCCTGGCATGCCTCGATCACGCGTGTGCCTTTCGGAAACTGATGCCACACACCGTCGATCTGGACATTGAACAGCGGAACTGATGATTCGTTAGGCATGGTTGAATCTGGAATCCAGGAAACCAGGAATGTTACAGGACAACATCTTCGTCTTTGCTCGTTGGGTGGTATTCGCGGCCGACGCGTTTAACAGTCAGCCGCGGGGTTGCGAAGTTCAGCAACAGGGCGTCATCGAGGTTCGCTGCTTTAAGATACGAGCGAACAATCGCAAAATGAATGTCTTCAATGGCGCTAATCGCCTTAAGCTCCAGGGTCACCTTCTGTGCGACGAGGAAATCGAGTCGGTGTTCGCCAATCAGGTGCTCACGATAGAACACCGGAAGTAGTTTTTGTCGCTCAAAGTTAATACCAGCCGCAGCCAATTCGATAGCCAACGCTTCTTCGTACATCGCCTCAAGAAACCCTGGGCCAAGTTCCTTGTGAACTCGAATAGCGGCACCGATGATTCGATCCGTCATTGCCTTGTTCTGTATGTCCATTCCTGGCTTCCTGGTTTCCAGATTCAGCTAGATAGTTCCTTTCGCTCCGGCTTTTTCCCATCCCGGATCGTGCGCCATGGGCACAGTGGGGATCGACTCCTCTTCAATTAATTCTTCCGGTGTGTATTCGGGCGGCAGCGGCGGCGGGATCGGTTTCTGTGCGCGGGTCGCGAATTCTTCAGGAAACTTTTCGACAAAACTTTGGGTCGGCCACGCGCATGCTTCGCCGAAAGCGCAAATGGTCCGCCCGGCGATGTTGTCGCCGATGGTCTTGAGCGTGTGCGGATCTTCCACAACGCCGCCGCCGCGCAGCATGCGGTCGGTGATTTTCTTCATCCAGAGCGAGCCTTCCCGGCAGGGCGTACATTGGCCGCAGCTCTCGTGCGCGTAGAACTCGTTGATGTTGTTGAGAACCCACACCATGTCGCGCGAATTGTCCAATACGATGACCCCGCCTGAACCGGCCATCGAGCCCGCCGCAGTCAGTGAATCGAAATCCATCGGGATCTCATCGATCGACAGCTCTCTTTCGATCGTCGATCCATCGGGTTGCCTCTGCTTGAGTTTAAATCGTTCGTCGGCTCGCAAAACCTTGGCAGAACTTCCGCCCGGAATGACTGCCTTTAATTCTCGACCCGGTCTTAAGCCACCAGCCATCTCATAGATCAGCTGGCCCATCGTCACCGCCCCAACTTCAATTTCGAAGTAACCTGGTCGCTGAACGTCCCCGCTTACACACACAATGCGCGTGCCAGTGTTGTTAGGCCGGCCGAGGCGCGCATATTCCGTGCCGCCCATGGCGATAATGTGTTTTACCGCACAGAGTGTTTCGACGTTGTTGACGATTGTCGGGCACATGTAGAGACCGAGCACTGCCGGGAAATACGGCGGCTTGATTCGCGGATAACCGCGCTTGCCTTCGAGTGATTCAATCAACCCTGTTTCTTCCCCGCAAATGTAAGCGCCCGCGCCGCGATGAATGTAAACCTCGACGTCGAATCCGGATCCAAGAATGTTTTTGCCGAGAAAATTGTGTTGCCGCGCTTCTTCGATGGCATGCTCGAGGATTTTCGCGCCCTCTGGGAATTCGCCTCGTATGTAGATGTAAGCCGTGCGCGCGTTGAGCGCGTAACATGAAATCAAGATTCCTTCCAACAGCTGATGCGGGTCTTCGTGAATGATGTAGCGATCCTTGAACGTGCCCGGTTCTGATTCATCGGCGTTGCAAATCAAATAGACCGGCCGCTTTTCGTCCGGTTTGATGAAGCTCCATTTCAGACCGCAGGAAAATCCCGCTCCGCCGCGGCCGCGAAGACCGGAGTTTTTGACTTTGTTGACGATGTCACTGCGCGACATGGTCAGCGCTTGCTTCAACTGCTCGTAACCGCCATCGCCCAGGTAACAATCGATGTCGGTTGTCCAATCCGTGCGTCCGATGTTTTTGTAAACCAAACGGTGTTCGAGAGGATGAGGGGATGTTTGATGTTTGATGTTTGACGTTTGATTTCGGAGGAGATCGGCAATCGAATTTGGATCGAGTTGCTCATGCAGCTGTTCACCAATCATGCACACGGGCGCGGTGCCGCAGCTTGCCAGGCATTCAACAAACTCGACGCTGTAGTTTCCATCCGCACTAACGGCGATGGGGTCATGAATTCCGTCACCATCCGGCGGGCGCTGGATTTCAAGGGCGGCGCACAAATTTTCCATGAGCTCGAAGCCGCCAGCCATGGCGCAACTGAGTGTGCGGCAGACGCGGATATGGGTTTTGCCAGCCGGCTTCTGGCGAAACATTGGATAGAATGTTACCAGCTCCAGAATATTGATCGGTTGCAAGCCCAGCTTCTTCGCGATCCATAGCACGGCTTCGTCGCTGATGAAGCCGAAGTGTTCCTGCCACAAATGCAACAGCGGCATGGCTGCGCTTCGCCGGTGATCGCTCGGATAGCGCGCAATCGCTTCATCCATTTTCCGCTCCAGCTCGGCGGGAATGGCTGGGCTCGTCGAGTTTGCCATGTGAGAAAGTAACCTAGCGGAGTTGTTCGCGGCAAATCACGCTTGCTGCACTGGTCCGCGACGTGACGCAGGCAATCGTGCCTGCGAGTTTTGGGCAGACAGGATTGTCTGCGTCACGTCGGCTCGCTCAATCGGACAACGGGCTGTCTTTTGACTGCACCTTGTCGTCCTTAAAGACGATCGTGATCGTATCTTTGCCCTGGCGGTAAACGTAGGTCGTTTTTTTCATGATCACGAAATCCTCAGTGCTAAGAGAGGTGGGCGGGCCCAGGATCGATTCGACCTGTTTCTTCGACATTCCCTCTGTCACCTGATCGACATTCGCCTTTGTGATTCTTTTGCCGGAACAGGAAACTGCGAGTACGAGCAAGAGCACGAGCACGAGACGCGCGGCCGAAAAAATGACGAATAAAAAATGACGAATGACGAATGAATGACAAAGCACGAATGACGAAATCCCGCAGGGCGGCTGTTTCGTGTTTTCCCCTTTCGTTATTTGGATTTCCTTCGTCATTGGGAATTCGTCATTCGTCATTATCCCATTATCTGTCGCATTCCCCCATGACGAAGTCCAGACTCCCTAACACAGCGGGCACGTCGCTCACCATGCACCCAGGCAGAAGCTCTGGCAGGATACTGAGGTTCACGAACGATGGAGCGCGAATTTTCAAACGATACGGCACGCCGCCGCCTCTGCTGTTGATGTAAAAGCCAAGCTCGCCCTTCGGATTTTCGGCCGCGAAATAAATCTCGCCCGGCGGCGCGTCGAGCCCCTCCGTCACCACAATGAAATGATGAATTAACTCCTCCATCTTCGTCATTACCCGTGACTTGGGGGGAGTCATGTTTTTCCAATCCGCGACATTGATCGGTCCGTCGGGAAGCTTATCGATCGCCTGACGCAAGATCCGGACGCTTTGGCGCATCTCCTCGATCCGCACCAGATAGCGATCGTAACAATCGCCCGCGCTGCCGATCACCACATCGAAATCGTACTGGTCGTAGTCGAGATAAGGATGTTTACGCCGCAAATCGTGTTCGATCCCGCTGCCGCGCAAGTTCGGTCCCGAAATCGCGTAGGCGATGGCCTGCTCTTTTGAGATGACACCTATGTCTTTGGTTCGATCGACAAAAATGCGGTTGCGTGTAAGCAGCTTATCGCATTCATCGAGACTCGGACCGAAGTCATCGAGGAATTTTTCAAGTTGGGGAATGAAATTCTCAGGGAGATCGCGGATTTGCCCGCCCACGCGTGTGTAGGAGGTGGTGAAACGCGCGCCGGTGAGCAGCTCGAAAAGATCATAAAGTTTTTCGCGCTCGGTAAACGTGTAGAGGAAGACCGTCATCGCGCCGAGATCGAGCGCCATCGCGCCAAGACCCATCAGGTGCGACGAAATACGCGACGTTTCACAGCAAATGGTGCGAATCGCTTTTCCACGCGGCGGGATTTCCCAGCCCATCAATTTTTCCACCGCCAGCGCGTAAGCCACGTTGTTCGAAAGCGGCGCGAGATAATCGAGGCGATCAGTGTACGGAACAAACTGATTGTATTGCATGTTTTCGGCGATTTTCTCGTCGCCGCGATGGAGAAAGCCAATGTCCGGAGTGGCCTTCGTGATGATCTCGCCATCGAGCTCAAGCACCAGCCGCAACACGCCGTGCGTGGCCGGATGCGATGGTCCCATGTTCAGCACCATCTTCTCGCCGATGTCGGCGTCAGCAGGCTCACGCAGTGCCGCGTCGGCTGCGGCCACTCGCGTAACCGAGTCGGGCGATTCAATTTCGCGCGTCGTAAATGGCATGAAAGCAGTTACAAAGTTAAAAGCGTTGGAGTGTCAAAACGTAACATTTACGCTGGCGAGTGAACCAACCCATGCAAGCTCAAATTGGTAGGGTCCGACCGCCGGGCGCGCCTAAACCGACTTCTCGATTGAATCGTCCAAGCCGGGCAACGATGATCAAGATTGAATGAAAAAAATCGCACTGCTTTTCGCAGGACAGGGCGCGCAAAGCGTCGGGATGGGACGTGATCTCGCCGAGCAGTTTCCTACCGCGGCGGATTTGTTTGGTCAGGCCGATGAGATTCTCGGCCGAAACTTGAGCCAAATTGCGTGGAACGGCCCGATCGAAGAATTAACGAAGACTTCAAACTGCCAGCCTGCACTTTTCGTTCACGGGCTCGCGTGCTTGTCGGTCCTGCGCGAACTGGCAGGCGATTTTCCGATTGGCGGCGCGGCCGGATTGTCGTTAGGGGAGATGACCGCTCATGCGGCGGCCGGCACTTTTGATTTTGCGAGTGGCCTGAAGCTTGTGCAGCGACGCGGCGAATTGATGGATGAAGCTTGCGCGGCGACAAATGGCGCAATGGCGGCAATGATCGGCGCAGATGAAAACGTGGTGCGCCAGCTTGCAGCGGATGAAGAGGTCGATATTGCGAACATCAACGCGCCCGGCCAGATCGTCATCTCGGGTGAGCTAGCAAAAGTGGAAGCAGCAGTCGGCGTGGCCAGGGAATATGGAATTCGTCGCGCGACGCTGCTCAATGTTGCCGGCGCATATCATTCACGTTTGATGGAAAGCGCTTATCAAAGGTTGGGGGCGGCGCTTCAGCACGTTACGGTGCAACCGCCGCGTTTTCCTGTGATTAGCAATGTGACTGGCGAAGAAGTGGGAACGCCGATCGAAATTCGCCGCACCTTGCGGGATCAGGTCACAGGCACGGTGCGATGGATGGATTGCGTGGAGCGGCTAGCAGCACTTGGCTGCGATTTTTTCGTCGAACTGGGCCCGGGCGGTGTGCTGGCTGGTTTATTGCGGCGCACGCGCAAAGACGCAGACGTGATATCGGTGAGCGACGCCGAGTCCGTGCGGAAGTGCGCTCAGAAAATTGCTGCGCAAAATTCGCCCCGCTAGGATTCAACTGGAGATGGCACTGGAATCTGCAATATCGATAGGCCGACCTGCATCTTTACGAGGCAGATCGCTTACGCAACGCGCCGCTGAGTACTTTGGCATGTCAGGTCCGGCGGAGTTCGTGGCGGCTGTGAGTCTTTTCACTCTCATGATTGTAATCAGGCTCGTGAACATGATGCAGTCCCGATTCGATACCGATGAGTCTCAGCATATGCACGTGATCTGGGCCTGGGCACGCGGCTTCATTCAGTACCGCGACGTTTTCGATAATCACATGCCGCTCTTCCAGATCATGTTCGCGCCAATTTTTGGACTGATTGGCGACCGGGCAACCATTCTTTACTGGATGCGCTTCATCCTGTTGCCGCTGTATTTTGTCGCAGCGTGGTGCACTTATCGAATTGGGGAATTACTTTTTTCCCGGCGCGCCGGGCTTTGGGCGATCATTTTGACTGGCCTTTATCCGAAGTATCATTTCATCTCATTCGAATTTCGGACTGACAACCTCTGGGCGCCACTCTGGCTTTTATGCGTCGCTACGCTGCTTAGCGGCGCGCTTACCGTACCTCGAGCGTTGATCGCTGGCCTCTTGCTGGGGTTCTGCTTCGGCGTTTCGATGAAGACGATTCTGTTGTTGCTAACGCTTCTGGTCAGTGCGGTGATTGCGCTCTTCCTGGTGGGGAGAAAACAACTTGGTCAATCATGGCCACATCTCGCGCGCTGTACGGCAGCTTTTATTGGTGCAGCCGCGCTGATTCCCGGTGCGATTGCTGGCGCGTTCGCAGTCGCCGGTCTGTGGCGCGATTTTCGCTATTACAATTTTGACCATAACTTGCTGCCGCAGCACGACCTCAGAAATCATCCACCTTGGTGGATCATCATTTTCCCAATCACATTTCCTTTAGTGTTCTACGCTGCGCGGCGAATCGTTCGCGCGGTTCCTGACTCGGTAACGGCGTTTCGGCGTGTTTTCATCTTTCTGATCTGCGGTCTTTATGTGCCAGCTCTGCACAGTTTTTGGAACCTGCGCAGTCGTCAGGATTATCTTCCATTTTATCCTCTCGCATTCGCTCTGCTAAGCGGAGCTTTACTTATCGTGTCTTCTTACCTGGCGAGGCACGACTTGCATGTCAGCCATTATCTGCGGCGTGTTCCTTTGCCTGCGTTTGTCGCTCTGATCGATTTTTTTTTCGTGATTGTCACGGGCCCGTTTTGGATCAACGGCGCTCAAATCGAGACAAGTTTGCTCCGTGGCGTTTTAAGATTGACCGATCCCGGTGATCACGTTCTCGATTGCAAAGGCGAAACCATCTTTCGGCAGCGCTGCTTTTGGCCGGCCACGGAATCGATCATGTTGGCGCGCCTTAAGCGTGGACTTGTAGCCGATAACGCCGCCGAGCGCGCCGTTGAGACTCAAACGTGCGTCGCGGTCATGAAGGGCCGAATGCCGCCGATGGCAAAGAGATTTATCTGGAAAAATTATATTCCTGTCGGCAACGATTTGAAGGTAGCGGGCCGGTTTTTGGGACCCTCTGCAACTGATAGCAGGCGGATGGACTTCGACGTTGTGATACCGGCGCCTTACAAGATTATCGCACGTGATGGCCCCGTGAAAGGAATACTGGACGGGACGCCATATGACGGCGCGCGCTTTCTCGCACCGGGCTCGCACACTTTTGTGCAAACGTCATCGAGAAGACAACTCGCTTTTCTCTGGGCACAGGCGGTGGATCGGAATTTTCTCCCCGAGAAATACTCCCAGCCGCGGCCAAAAGGGTAGGAGTTCTGGCATTGCCTTTGCCTGCGCTTCTGCTAGAAGACTTAGCCGTGCCGGTTCCAGCCTTTACTTCGCGTTCTCGCTTGTTGCTATTCGCGCCGCATCCGGATGATGAATCGCTCGGATGCAGCATTCTTCTGCAACGAGCAGTTCGCGCCCGTGCAATGATTCGTGTCGTCTACGTTACGGACGGCGACGATAATCCTTGGCCGCAACGCGTGCTCGAGTGCAAGTGGCGCCTGAACGGTACTGACCGCAGGCGTTGGGGAAGGTTGCGGCGTAAGGAAGCGCTCGCGGCATTGCGTGTTCTGGGTATGCACGGTTCGGCGGCGCGTTTTCTGGGCTTACCCGACCAAAAATTGAGCGCCATGTTGATGTGCGGCG
>QHNK01000071.1 GCA_003218415.1 Verrucomicrobiota bacterium
CCGGCCTTTGACGTGCTCGGCCTGGGCGATGCGTTGCGCCGTCACTGCCTCGGGATGGTGCAATACTTCGTAACGCATTTTGTTTTCATTCAAACAATCGATCAGTCGTTTTGGTATTTCCATAGGCGCCTCGCAGAGAAAAGTATCACTTTCCTGATGTATCTCTACTTCTTGAACAAGGCGAGCGCTGCAGCTAAGGGAGGCTGCATCGAAAGGCTCAGGTTCCCTTCGCAATACTAAACTGAACACCGCTGCGGAGCTCACGGGGCGCGAAACTTTTGTGTATGGCTACATGTGAAGTTTGCGAGAACGGATATGACAAGGCCTTTGAAGTAGTCGTTGGCGGGAAGCACCACACCTTCGATAGCTTCGAGTGCGCGATCTACGCGCTCGCGCCGGTTTGCCCGCATTGCAACTGCCGCATCGTCGGACACGGCGTCGAAGCGGACGTACAAATTTTCTGTTGCGTCCACTGCGCGCGCACGGCCGGCAAAACGCAATTGCAAGACCGCGCCTAGGCGTTGAAACCGTCGAGGTAATAGCACTTGACGAGGGGGCGCCGGAAATTGATTTGGTGCGGCCGGACTTCTCGGGAACTGCGAAATAGGTATGCAAATTATGAATTCGTTTCGAGCGTCGTTAATTGGACTGATATTTTTGGTCCAGGCAGAGATAACCGGCCTGACTCCCGGCAATCATGGCTTTCATGTTCATGAATTTGGCGATTGCAGCGCGGGCGATGCCAGTTCCGCGGGCGCTCATTTTAATCCAACCAACAAACCGCATGCCGGGTCCGACGCCACCGAGCGCCATGTGGGCGACATGGGAAATGTGGAAGCAGACGCTTCCGGCAAGGCGAACTTGGAGTATGTGGACCACCACATCTCGCTGACAAATGACCAACAGTCGGTGATCGGGCGCTCCGTGGTGGTGCATGCGAAAGCGGACGATCTGAAGTCTCAGCCATCCGGCGACTCGGGCGCGCGCGTTGCTTGTGGCGTCATTGGGCGGGCAAAAAGCCAGTGACCGCAGGTCTGCCGTCGAGTTGGATCCTATTGGCCGCTTGATCAACGCTTTGCAGGAATCGCATTGCCAAAAATCTCTTTGCTCGACAGAGCAGATTTCATTTGATCAAATTAGCGAAAACCATCGCCATACACGCTTATGCCACGAATATCCAAAACTGAATTAGCGCCGGAAAACGGCTGCATCATCGACATGAAATGGAAGCTTGGGTCGCTGAGCTATCACGCTTCTGCTGCGGGAAAGGAGCCGGTGCCGCTTGTAACGGAGGCAATACGCCTGCCGGAAATCGTGCTTTACGATCACGTTGGCTTCAAGGGCGCCTACGCTCGCACAAATCTGAGCTTTCATTACGTGGGCGATTACTGGAACGATCGGATGAGCTGCATCATCGTCGTGAGCGGAGTATGGCGATTTTATCGCGACGAATATTACAAAGGCCCGTACTGGGACCTCGGCCCCGGCTATTACGAAAGCTTCTTTGCCGAAAAGGGCCCCGACGACGTGGTCAGCTCATTCCAGTGCATCGCGCTGACGTAGGGTAGCGCACGCCTCCCGCGTTTTGGCGAAGCCGTCTCGGGATCGCGAACTTTTTCGCTCTGGGCTTTCTATGCGAAATTAGAGCGCTGTTCGCCGAGCGCTGCTTTGGCAAAAGACTGTTTCGGTGGGGACGCCGGAACCAACACGCGCGATGCGTGTGCTATTCGGCCTGTCGAACGAGCCTCACGACACTTTCCGTGCAGCCCCAGGAGAGGGTGAAGCCAGCGCCGCCATGGCCGTAGTTATGAATGACGGTGCGGCCATCGCGGAGACGATCGCGCTCGAGACGCACGCCTGATTTCCGGAATGGGCGCAACCCGACGCGCTCGGCAAGAACATTTGGTTTGTCTATGTTCAAAACACGACTGCACTCGTCGAGGATTCGCGTTGTCGATTTAGGATCGACACTGAGATCGTCGCTGATTTCATTGGTCCCGCCAAAGACGCAATCGTTCGCGCGTGGGATGGCGTACATGAGCGGCGGATCGTCGCACACGATCGCGCACGAGAGATTGTCGATCTTCGGAACAATGGCGACCTGGCCGCGATGTGGCTCGAGATTGACGTCCTGCACAAGGTCGCGCGCGCCAATTCCTGCGCAGTTGATCACCAGATCGAATTTTCGATCGACCTCTTCGAGTTTTTCGAACCGCACATTTGTCACGATTGATCCGCCAGCGGCGACAAAACGATTCGCGAGGTAGTCGAGATAAATCGTCGTGTCCATCAGGGGAACCGTGATGGCACAGCTGCCTTTGAAGTTGTAGCCACCGCGCTGTGCGCGGTCCTGAACCGGCCACAGGCCGGTTGCTACAGAAGAAGCGCCGAGCGGGATGGCCCAATCTGGGATTTGAATTTCGCCGGTTCGGGAAAATTGGCGCAGCTCAATCATTGAGACGCCGGTTCCGGGAACGGGAGCCAGATCGACCAGCACATGAAAGGTTTCGAGCGCCCAAGGGATGACTTTCTCTGGTGGTGCGGCGTCATAGGGAAACCAAACCGCCGCAGCCGCGCCGGAGGTCGTTTGCTGCCCGGTTTCTTTCGCGAAGATCGCTGTGCGGTACCCGCGCTCGGCGAAAACGGCGCCACAGGTCAGACCCGATACGCCCGCGCCAATAATGGCTACACGATCCATAAACCAGAATCATCTACGTGCAATGCGTCGCGGCGTCATATAAAATGACCGGCGATGGTTTCAGTAAATCGAGATGCGCTCACGGAAAAAATCCTCGCAGGCGAACGGATTTCGACAGACGACGCGCTGGAATTATATGGCTGGCCGCTGGAAGAACTTGGTGTGCTTGCTAATGCCAGACGCGATTTGGCAAAAGCGAAAAGTTACGGCGGACGCGGGCGCGAGATCGTGACCTACATCGTCGATCGCAATATCAACTACACGAACGTCTGCAACGTTTACTGCAAATTCTGCGCCTTTTATCGGACCGAGAAAGACGAGGATCATTATGTTCTGAGCTTTGAGCAGATCGATCAAAAGCTCGACGGACTTTCGGCAGTGGGAGGTGTTCAAATCCTGATGCAGGGCGGGCATCATCCGAAATTACCATTCGTGTGGTATATCGATCTTCTGCATCACATCCGGGAAAAGTATCCGCACATCAATATTCACGGGTTCAGTCCGCCCGAGTTCCAGCATTTCGCGGAAACTTTCCGGATGCCGCTGCGGGAAGTGATTTCCGAATTCAAAAACGCGGGACTTGGTTCAATTCCAGGGGGCGGCGGTGAAATTCTGGTGGATCGCGTGCGGCAGAAAATTTCGCCGCTGAAAATCAACAGCGACGAATGGTTGGAGGTGATGCAAGTCGCGCACGAACTGGGGTTGAAATCGAGCGCGACGATGATGTTCGGGCATGTGGAGACGATCAAAGATCGAATCGACCATTTGCGGCGTATTCGCGAACAGCAGGACCGAAGCGGCGGGTTTACGGCATTCATTTGCTGGACGTTTCAGCCCCGGCACACCGTTCTGAAGGTAAATTACCCCACTGGGGTGGCTGAATATTTGCGGACACAAGCACTGGCCCGGATTTTCCTGGACAACATCGACAACGTGCAAAGTTCCTGGGTGACGCAAGGCCCGGAGATCGGACAGATCGCGCTCGGATATGGCGCAAATGATTTCGGTTCAGTGATGATGGAAGAGAATGTGGTGAGCAGCGCCGGGACAACATTCCGATTGAACGCGGAGCAGATCGAATCGCTCATTCTTGGTGCCGGCTACGAACCGCGGCGGCGGAATAATTGGTACGAACTTTTGAATTAAAACGTATGCCTGGACTCTCGATGGATGCACACCAGCGACCGCAGAAAATCTCGCCTTGACGATCCCCATCTTCTTCCCGATATAGCCGCCTGTCTCGCGTAGGTGTGTTTTGCGCGGGACCGCGCTTCTCTTAACCTATGAGACACTTTTCTGGATGGATGCGCCCCCCATTATCAGCAACCTGGGTCGCATTCATTTGCGCGTTGCTCGGGGTGACATCGGTCCGGTCGCAAGCTCCGCAGGCAGCTCCGCCTCGACCCATCATCCGAACAATCGATGTCGTGTACACCGGCCCAGCTACCGTAAGCAAGGAGCGGATTCTGGCGCAAATGCGGACAAAGGTGGGCCAGCCATTTAACGACGCAACCGTGGAGCAAGATGTGGAGGCGCTTTACAAGAGCGGCGCCATTCAAAACGTTCGCATCTTCGGTGAGCCACAGGGCGACGGCGTCAAGGTAATTGTCCAGGTGCAGACGCGTTTGCTCGCGCGAGAAATCGTAATCGAGGGAGCCGAACGGATCAAAGCGCAGAAATTGCGCAAAGAAATCAAATTGAAACTGAACCAGCCGATTAGAGAAGAGCAATTGGAGGAAGCGCGCGAAAAAATCATCGAAATTTATCAGTCGCACGGCTTCACGGACGTCGGCGTGCAGTTCCGTGTGGACCCGCTTGACGAGAAGCACGGGACGGCGCGGGTCGTTTTTACCGTGAACGAAGGAGCGAAAGGCGCGGTGGCCCAGATCAGTTTCGAGGGGAACGCGCACTTCAGCGCCTGGCGGCTGCGCAAGGAGATGAAAACGAAGCGCAAAACGATCGTCTCCTTTCTTGATAAATCCGGGCGGCTCGACGAGGCGCAGCTGCAACAGGACTTGGACAGCCTCCGCGAGTGGTACCAAAACCACGGCTTCATCGATGTGGAAATCAAAGATGTGCGCCGGGAACGGAACACAAAGGGTGCGCTCACCATCACGATCGTGATTGCAGAAAATCCACAGTATCACGTACGCAAGCTCACCATTTCAGGACAGAAGGTGGCGAAGGAAGAAGGTATCCGCCCCCTGTTAAAAATGAAAGAGGGCAGCGTGTATTCGCCGAAGCAGTTGCACGACGACGCAAAGGCGGTGGCCGATGCTTATGGCAGTGGAGGGTACGTCGATCTGGTGATTACGCCGGAAAGCACTCCGGCCGGTCCCGCCCTGGTCGATGTGCAGTACAAGATTGAGGAAGGCGAGCGCTCATATGTGAATCGGGTCAATATCGAGGGGAACACGCGTACGAAGGACAAGGTCATCCGCCGGGAAGTTCTCATTGCCCCCGGGGATGTCTTCAACACGGTCCGGGCGGACACGACGAAGAAACGTTTGGAGAATCTCGGTTATTTTTCCAAAGTCGAGACCTACCCGGAAGAGACGGATATAGCTGGTCGCAAAGACCTCACGATTCTGGTGCAGGAAAAGCGGACCGGCTCGCTCAGTTTTGGAGCGGGCTTTAGCACCATTGATCAATTGGTCGGGTTCGTGGAATTGACCCAAGGCAATTTCGATTTGCTAAACTGGCCAGCTTTTACCGGTGCCGGTCAGAAATTCCGGATGCGCATCCAGTACGGCACCCAACGGAAAGACTTCCTTCTTAGCGTGACCGAGCCGTACTTCCTCGACCGGCGATTGGCGCTGAGCGGTTCGCTTTTTTACACAGAGGCGAATTATCTGAGCGTGGAATACAACCAACGCAATTACGGGTTCGCAATCGAGCTGCGCAAACCGCTTACTTCTTTTATGTACACGAGCCTGGCATACCAGCTACAGAACGTCGAAATTTTTGACGTCTCTTCCGGTGCTTCGGCGTTCATTAAGTCACAGGAAGGTACGTTTACTGAGAGCAAGATCTTGAACAGCATCGTCTTCGACCGGCGCGACAACGTGTTGCTCACGCGAAGTGGGCAGCGCATCACCTTTGCACCTTATGTTGCGGGCGGTTTTCTGGGAGGCGATACCCAGATCTACGGGTGGGACTTGGAGGGGTCGCAATATTTTCCGCTTAAATGGGACACCATCCTGCTTATCAACGGCGAGGTTGCCACAGTTGATACGTGGGGCAATGGCGCTTTTGTCCCAATCTTTGAGCGCCTTTATCTCGGAGGTGCAAATAACCTCCGTGGATTTCCCTACCGCGAAGTTGGCCCGCAAGACGTCACCGGCGAGCCGATCGGCGGACAATCAATGGCTCGTGCAACAGTTGAATGGACTTTTCCAATCGTCGAAAAGGCGCGCGGCGCGATCTTTTACGACACCGGTTTCGTCAATCTTGACGCCTGGTCCTTCGACTTCAAGCACATCGCTTCCGATGTCGGTGTTGGGATCCGGCTGAATTTGCCCATCGGCCCCTTGCGCCTTGACTATGGGTATCCGCTTCAACGCGACGGCTACCATGGCGGCGGCCACTTCAATTTCAGTGTTGGTTATCAATTTTGAACGAATATATGTGGTTGCAGTCTAACGCGATTCCGACCACCGTATCCTCTGTTTTATGAAAAAGTCTCTGTCCATACTCTTTGCACTGACGCTCACCCTTCCGGTTGCGGCTTTCGCACAGGGCACGCTGAAAATCGGAACGGTCGATATGCAGCGCGCGTTTAAGGATTACAACAAGACCAAGGAAGCCGAAGCAAAAATCAACGACGCCAAGAATTCCGCGAAGAAAGAATATGACGATCGGGCCGAAGCTTACAAAAAGTCGCTGGACGAAATCAATAATTTGAACAAGCAGCTCGAATCATCGGCGTTGAGCGCGGACAAGAAGACGCAAATTGCAAAGGACCGCGACGACAAGATTGCCAACATCAAGAACATGGAGCGGGAGATCAGCGATTTCCGCCAAACCCGCGAACAACAATTGCAACAACAACTGATGCGCGTGCGAGAAGGAATCGTTAAGGAAATCACCGACGTCGTAATGGAGAAAGTTAAAGCCAATAATCTGGACCTGGTATTCGATAGATCGGGCATGAGCATCAATGGCGTCCCTTTTTTGATGTACTCACACGACAACATCGACTTTACGAACGACGTTATCGCCGTGCTCAACAGGCCGGGCCGCGCCACAGCCTCGACTACCAAGACCTCGGGAAGTCCCTCTGTCACGCCGACAAGAGCTGCGAAACCCTGATTACGTTCGAGCATTCGGAAATACACGCGGGCGAAACTCGCGTGTATTTTTGCGTACAGGAGAACCAGGCGGGCACATAACGACGATTTGTGAACAGCAGCGGGGTGCGAAAATGTTCACTTCAAGCAAATTTCCTGCGCAATGCTTCATCACGTTGTTGTTCGCGTTCGGCGCCAGCTCGCTGGCGGCGAATTGGCAGGCCACGCTCAGCAAAGATTCAGCTGGCAATTTTCCCGAACTTCGTCCTCTGCGTGCGTCCTATCGTTTCGGGTGGTCTGGACTTACTGCCGCCACCGGAGAGGTCCATTTTACAAAGCCGTCCAGAGATAAGTTTCAGTTCGACGGAACGGGCCGGACCATTGGCTTAGTTCGGGTGCTGTGGAGACTGGATGTGAACCATCGCGCAACCGCTGGCGCGGAAACGTTGCACCCGATCGAAACTGAGCAGACGGAAAGTTATCGATGGAAAAAAATCGTTACCCATCTCGCCTTCACAAATAGCGGAGTAACTCGGACGAGAACAGACGCCCAGGGCGGTACTGCGGAAACAAAAACTCGCCAGTTTAGTTTTCCAGACCTGTTCGATCTGCATTCGGCGGCGCTTTATTTGCGCAGTCAGCCGCTTCGAGATCGCAGTGTTTATCGCATTGCGGTTTACGCGGCTACCAATGCTTATCTTGCGACGGTCACCGTAGGCGGGCACGAAAAAATCTCCGTGCACGCCGGCACCTACAACGCGATCAAACTTGACTTGCAGCTAAAGCGGATCGGCAAGCACTTGGAATTGGAGCCGCACCGCAAATTTCGTCGTGCTACAATCTGGGTGTCGGATGATGCGGAACGGCTTCTGGTTCGCATTGAAGCCCAAATTTTCGTCGGCACAGTTTGGGCCGAGCTGCAATCGGTGCATTTCGACAAAGAGTAGCGCACGCGTCTCGCCCGCCGCGGCAGGCCAGAGGCTCGCGCTACATTACTCCGGAACCCACTCACCGCGGATCGGTTCGTTTGGCCATGGATGTCCATGCTTCCGTGGTGGATGGAAGACCGGCGCACGCGCTCCCGGCAATAGCTGCAGCGCCGCGAGCGTTTCCAAGTCCAGCCGGCCGGTTACCGGAAGTCGCGTTCGCGCTTGATAGGCGCGCAGGGAAAATTCCATCGCCGGCCCAAAGACCCCGTCAATCTCTTCGCGATAAAGGCCGCGGCGGGCCAGCGCTATCTGGGCTGAGAGCACCACATTGCGTTGCACGCCGGCAGGTGCAGCTTCAAACGGCGTGCCGGCAAGGACTCCTCCGGGTGAAGTGCCCGGAGTCACTGGACTGGAAGGATAAAGTTCCTGGTCTTGCGGCGCGTTGCCGAAAGGTTGAATCGGTGGCGCGGGGTTCGCGTTTGCCGTTTGGTTGGAAAACGGTTCGCTGGGCTTGGCAGGCTCACCAGTTCCAGGCGATGCAGACTTCGTTGCCGGTCGCACCGAAGCAGAAGAGTTAATTCCAAGTGATTGAAGCGTCTCGCTATTGAGCTCGCCACTAACCTGCAGTCCGTTGCGAATCTGGTACCGGCGAATGGCTGCGGTTAAATTCGCATTCGTTTCACCAGTCACTTCACCATAGTAGAAACCCTGATCCTTCAACGCCTGCTGCACACTTTGAACCAGCTGATCGGCACGCGTCAGTAGCGTCGATCCAATAAAGATGAGGGCAGCGATCTTGATTTTCATTCCGATGTTATTTTGACGCTTTGCCCTTATACCTATTCAGCGCTTTCCCCAGCTGTTGCCGCCAACGTTGACTTCCGCTGGCTCGCTGCCTCACGGTAACGCAAAATGCCGTCCGCGACGGCCGCCGCGATCTGGTCACGATAGTCTTCGCTCGCGAGTTTGGAAATGTCTTCCTTATTGGTGAGAAATCCTCCTTCCATCAAAACGGCAGGAGAAGTCACGTTCGCGATCACGAAAAATTGTCTGGCTTGTGTGCCGCGATCCACGGCCCGGGTTCGCGCCACCAGCGCTTCCTGAACAAACCCGGCGAGATTTTGGCTTTCGGGATTTGGCGAATCCGAAAGCGGTCGCCACAAAAAAGGCAACCACGAAGCGAGGAATGAACCCGCGGTGATTTGATGCGCAGCGTAGTACGTCTCCACTCCGCTGGCCACCGGCTTGTTATCTTCGTTGAAATGGATGCTGACAAAAATGCAATTTCTCACTCGATTGGCGAATGCTGCGCGATCCGCCAGCGATACGTAGGTGTCTCCCAGGCGGGTCATTAATGTAGCAACCCCTTCCGAGTCCAGCAGCCGATCAATTCGTCGCGCCACGTCCAGTGTCAGATCTTTTTCCAATACGCCGCCGCACATCGCGCCGGAGTCTTGGCCCCCGTGGCCGGGATCGAGAACAACTAATGAAAATGGGCTCGGAGTAGTTGGGGATCGCGCGGTTTTCGACTCTCTTGGGCGCTCGGGTGTCTCAGCCTGGCGAAATTGCATCCAGGCGAAGGACCCAATCATCAACAACAGGCCTGCCAACGCCAGCGTGTTCCGAAGCGCTCGTTTCATTCGTGGTTTCGGAGAAAAAATTTCTCTCCATAAGTTAATCGTTAATCAGGGAGCGCAATTCCGTATCCGATAACAATCGATAACGAATTGCCCTGCCGGCATCGCGCTCAAGCAATGCCGCTTCGATTCCACTATTTGCGAGTTGTTCCTTGCGATATTTCGTGACAGCAGCGCGCTCTGGCAGCTCCTTTGCGTCGTTTGTCTGCAAAGTCATATGACCGATGCTCCATGCGTCGAGCGCGGAGTTGAGCGCCGCTTCAAAACTTGCATCCGGCGCATGCTGAGTCTTGAGAAAAGCTTCCATCAGTTCTCTCGATTGCTGCGTCCCGCTGAGCACCGCGAAATCCTGTCGTGCTTGCGCGTAGGTTGCGCCGTTGGTTGTAATCTCACCGTCGTACTCCACCCGTAAAAACAAATCGTCGTCAGGCCGTTCGCCCACCTCGGCAAAGAGCATCCGCGCCAGATAAGGCGGGCCATAGATCTGTTCAAACGCAGTCTTCATTACAGGGCTAAGCGAATAATGCACCAGCCGCCGCAACGAAACGTCCGTAGCCGAACGACTGAAACCCTCGGTGCTGGCCAGTTCAATCGCCGCCATTCGCAACCGCTCAATGTCCCCTGGATGACCAATCGCTCCCATTGCAATCCGATCGTAGATCTCGAAAATTTTCTGCCGCGTTTTGCCGAGAGTGAGAAACAGAATGCCGTCGCGATAGCCGAGCGCCGCGATCGGACTGCCCGGAGCGAGTTGCGCTTCGATGTACTCGCGGCGATTAGCGATCGCTTCGACCCAACGATACGGTTCTTCGATCATGCGACCGTTTCCTTGAACACGGCGGCGATTTTGCTCTCCGGCAAGGTGGTGATGCCTTCGCGCGAGACAATCTTGATCAGCGGATAAACCTTCCCGCTGCGATCCACGCCGCCCGTCGATGTGTCGGATTCCGCAGCGGTATCTAGCGCCCGCAATGCGATCGATATCGCTTTCTCTTCGTTCAATTGTTGCAGTGGCTTCATGCCCCAAGTGTTTTCGTAATAAAGAATGCCACGGACGGCGGGCGAGCCAGATCCTGTTGCCGCGTAATCGGTCGCTTCAAATTGTGCACCCATCGCATCGTAAAAATAAAGACGCGCCTCCGGCTTTGGATGAGAATCGTAGGTGGCGAAAATCGGAACCACGACCCCCACTCCCTGCATGACGAAGCCGAAATTATCACGCAACAGTTTGGATAGAGCGCGCACTTTTCCGTCGACGCTCATTTCCTGCAGTTGAGTTCGCCGAAAGAATTGGAAAGAGTGTTCGAGCACGCGCGCCATCTCCCAAGCCGTCGCCGGGACGCCGGCGATAGCCATGATCGAATGCCGATCAATTTCCAAAACTTTGTCGGCACGATCATAGACCACCGTGTTGCCAGCGGTCGCACGGCGGTCGCCTGCGACGAGCACGCCGCCTGAAAACTTGAAAGCTAGAATCGTGGTCGCCTCCGTGGGCTGCCACGTTTTCTGCGGCGTCCCCGCTTGTGGCACGGGATTTACAAGCGCCGGAGCAAGCAGACCCTTGCTCCGCAGCAGCGTAAGGAAATCGCTCGCTGTGCCAGAAAAATTCTGGTCAAACGCCACTGGGGAGCGCTCCATTACTGACCCGTACGCTGGCGATAGCGCTTGGATTGGTTGGGATCAACCTTGCGCATTTTTTTTAAAAGGTCCTTTGTGTCGGGCCGCGAAATGTCCGGCGAACGTGGCCCTCCACCATCGCCTTGTTTTGGTCCCCACGGAGCCGGTTCTGCCGGTTTTTGGATGCGCTCGGGCATGAAAAAATCTAAGAGCAAAATATTGGAAAGCAAGCCGCGCACCGCCTGTTCACTCGAAGCGGAACACAAAGCGGATGCTTGCCAGACAAATATGCTAGTGGCAAGGTTTCGGCCCGATGAAGCTCGCAGCTATTTCTTGTGCGATCCTGGTTTCGGCGTTTTGCACTGCTTCTGCTCAGACGCCGGCGCCGGAGCCACCAAAATCAGCTGATGCCGCCCAACTCGAAGCGCTGGCAAAAAAGATAGACGAACAAAACGCCAAAATTGATGCGCTTTCCCAGGAAATCCTGAAGCTAGAGCAACAAGTGTCGCAGATTCGTCCGGGGATCATGATCGGAGAAAGCACGCCCTCGCCAGCGAATGCTGCCGCTCCAGCCATGTCGCCGTCGCATCCCGCTGCGGCAGGTAACACCCACATCGTCGCACGCGGAGAGACACTTACATCCATTGCCAAAATGTACAAAGTGACCGTGGACGAATTGCAACAAGCCAATCACATCGAAGACGGCCGTAAGTTGCAGGCCGGCCAAACGATCACCATACCAACGTCTGCCACGCCGACGACAACGCCGGCAGGGTAGTGGAATTTTCCTAGACCGGCAATCGCTCCTCTTTCTCGAGAGTTTGTGATGCAACAATTTCTTCGCGCGGCTCTGTCTCGCGCAATGGCGAGGCCTCGAGCAAACTTTGCCGACACAGCCGCGCATATTTTCCATCGAGCGCGACCAATTTATCGTGCGTGCCGCGCTCGATGATGCGTCCGTGATCGAGCACGAGAATTTGGTCGGCGTGCACAATTGTGGAAAGCCGATGCGCAATCACAATTGATGTCCGGTTCGCCATCAAGCGTTCCAACGCCTCCTGAATCAGTCGTTCCGTCGCGGTGTCCACGCTCGCAGTCGCTTCATCAAGAATCAAAATCGGCGGGTCCTTCAAGAGCGCCCGCGCAATCGAGAGCCGCTGTTTTTCGCCCACGCTCAATTTCACGCCACGCTCGCCCACCACACTTTCCAATCCGTCCGGCAAGCGTTCGATAAATTCCCGCGCGTTCGCTGCATCCACCGTGCGCCATAATTCCGCGTCGGTTGCGTCGGGCTTGCCCATCAAAAGATTTTCGCGAATTGATCCGTTGAACAGGAAACTTTCCTGTGTGACTACGCCGATCGCTTCGCGCAGCGCGTGCAACTCGTAATTGCGAATCGGTTTGCCATCGACATAAATCTGGCCGCTGGTGAATTCGTAAAAACGCACGAGCAGATTCACCAGTGTCGATTTTCCCGCGCCAGTCGCGCCGACCAGCGCAATGGTCGCGCCTGGCGGGGCATGAAACGAAACCCGCCTTAGCGCAGGCAATCCTTCCGTGTAACTGAAGCTCACGTCCTCGTAGCGAATGTCGCCCGCAATTGGGATATGATCATGCTCGTGCAAAGCCGCCTTACGTGAAATTGCTTCGCCTCTCCCTTTCAAAGGGAGAGGGTAGGGTGAGGGTTGGATCTTTTCTGAAGCCTCAGCAGAGAATCTCCTCACCTTGATCCTCTCCCCTTCACCAAGGGGAGAGGCGATGGAAGGCGCGTGATGTTTGAGAGCCGCCCCGGCGACAATGCCTGGCTCGCAGGGTTCATCAAGAATCTCAAATACGCGTTCGCCCGCCGCGCGCCCGGCTTGGACAAGTTGATTGAGTTGATGCAGCCGGCTGACCGGATCGTAGAGAAACGCCGTCAACATTAGGAATGCAACCAGATCCCCGATCTGCATCTCGCCCGTCAATGCTGCGTGAGCGCCAAACCCAAGGATGAGCAGTGCGCCGATCGCTTCAAACATCGACATCGACGGCGAGTAAATTGCCCATACCCGCATCACCACGAGCGTGGCGCGCCGCAGTTGGTCACTTGCCCGATTGAAACGCGCGTGCTCCTCAAGCTCGCGCACGAAACTTTTGATCTGACGAATCCCGGCAAGATTATCGTGCAACAGCGCGTTGATGGTTGATGAGGCCCGCCGCTGCAAGCGATACCGCCGATGGGCGGTGAGCGTGTAAGCCAGCGCGCCTCCGATGAGCAACGGAAACGGAACCAACGCAAGGATTGCCAGCTTCGCATTCCAATAGAACATCACGGCCAGCACGATCACGATTTGCAATACCGCAACCACGCCCTGCTCGATTCCATCGATCAGCACGCGCTCGACCGAGTTCACGTCCTCGATCACCCGCGTCATTAGATCGCCCGTGGCGCGATTGTCGAACCATCGCAAAGGCAGCAGTTGAATGTGCGAATACAGATCGCTCCGCAGATCGAAAATGACTTTTTGCTCGAACGTGTTGTTCAGGATTATCCGCAGCGAGTTGAAAACGTGCTGAAGCAGAAATGCCACTGCGGCCAGCAAAACAAGCGGCAGCAATTTGTCCGGTCGTTGGCCGCGCACCACGTCGTTGATGATCCATTTGGTCGCGCCCGGAAAAACAATCACCATCAGCGTAGTCAGGATCGCGCAGCTGAACGTCCCTGCAGCCATCCATGGGTACCGCTTCAGATAAGCAAAAACGCGCCAGACCGTTTTCATTCGCGGGAAATTTACCCAAGCTCGCGAACCATGCGAATGCACGCGAATGGATCTTCTTTTTCGCGTTAATTCGCGTGATTTGCGAACATGCCTGTTTTCACCTCCTATTCGTGTCGATTCGTGTTCATTCGTGGTTAAGATTCCCCAATGCCCAACGAGTCGCACCCGTTCTCTGACGAAATTCACATCGAACAGCTTGAGGTTTCCGCGCGTATCGGAGTCCCGGAACAAGAGCGAGCTAGTCCGCAACGTTTAAGCGTGAGCATTTCCTTTTGGCCGTATGAGCAGACGCGCGATGTGGCGGACAAGATCGACCAGACCGTCAATTATTCAGCCGTGGCTGAAGAGGCCAAGAGTTTCGTGCGCGATCAATCCGTCAACCTAATCGAGACATTGGCGGACCGCCTCGCAACGCACCTGCTGAAGACTTTTCCGATTCAGAAAGTCGCCGTCGAAGTGCGGAAGTTTGCTCTGGAGGACGCGAAATACGTCTCTGCAACCGTCACGCGGACTGCATCGGTCGGTTGACCATGCGAAAAGGAAGATTCAGCAAGCCCGCCGCTGAGATCGCTCTGCGCTACGGCGAGTCTGTTTCGTTTGATTGGCGGTTGTACCGCTACGATATCGCCGGATCGATCGCGCACGCCGCAGCGCTCGCTCGCGCGGGAATCATAACGGCCGCCGAACGCCGAAAGATCGAGACCGGATTGCGTGCGATCCAGAAGGAGATCGAGTCTGGCAAATTCAAGTGGGACCGCTCTCTCGAAGACGTGCACATGAATATCGAAGCGGTGCTTGCGAAACGAATCGACACGACGGGCGCGAAGCTGCACACCGCGCGCAACCGGAACGACCAGATTGCGCTCGATCTTCGGCTTTACGTCAAAGCTGAAATCGCGGAAGTCTCATTGCGTGTGCGAGATTTGCAGAGGGCGCTGCTTAACCTCGCCGAAAAACATGTCGATGTTGTGATGTCCGGTTACACGCATTTGCAGCGTGCCCAGCCGATCGCTCTTTCGCATTACTTGCTGGGGCAAATGGAGGCATTTGAACGCGACAGAGAACGTCTCGATGATTGTCTTGTTCGAACAGATGTTCTCCCGCTCGGTTCCGGCGCGCTCGCTGGGTCGGCAATTGTCCTTGATCGCGAACGTATCGCGCGCGAACTCGGTTTTTCGCGCGTGAGCCAGAACAGCATCGACGGCGTGGGCGATCGGGATTTCGTGTGCGAGTTCCTTTTTGTCTCGCCATGATCGGCATGCATCTCTCGCGGTTGAGCGAAGACTTGATCATCTGGAGCACGCGCGAATTCGGGCTTATCGAATTCGGCGACGCATTTTCCACCGGCTCGAGTTTGATGCCGCAGAAGAAAAATCCCGACATCGCCGAGCTGACTCGCGGCAAAACAGGCAGGCTCTACGGAAATTTGACGTCCATCCTCACGACGGTGAAAGCGCTTCCCTCATCGTACAACCGAGACCTGCAGGAAGATAAGCACGCGCTATTTGATTCCGTCGATACTGTCCGCTCCGCGCTGGAAGTTTTTACGGCGATGCTGCCGGAATTGAGAATCAACCGCGAACGCATGGAGGTTGCCACGAGCGACCCGAATCTTTTTGCGACAGATCTTACTGAGTATCTGGTGAAAAAAGGAATGCCTTTTCGTGAGGCGCACGAAATCGTCGGCAGGCTCGTTGCCGACTGCGTGACTACGGGGATGTCACTGAATCAGATTCCGCTCGTGGAGCTAAAGAAGCGTTCGCTGCTGTTCGATGCCGATGTTGCAGACGTTTTCGACGTTCGCCATTCGCTTTCGCAGCGGCGGGCGATCGGTGCGCCATCGCCCGAGAACGTGGCGGCGCAGATCAAGCGCTGGCAGGCGAAGCTGTAGCCGCTTCGCTGTCCGAAGCGCGGCCCTAGCGCGTTTTAACCGGCACGCGCCACGTCGCCCACAGGGCGACGGCTACAATGTTTGCCGCTGAGGACAGCGGCCACTACAGTCCCCAGCGTGAAACACACCGGCTGGGAAACTGTTTCCAGCGAGCGCCATTTCGCGAACGCGCATCTGGAAGTCGTGACCGATCATGTGCAAACGCCATCGCGAAGCCAGCCGCGCACGTGGACAATCGTGCACCGCAAGGCTGCCGTGATCATCGCGCCGATGACGCGTGACGGTAAAATTGTCCTCATTCGCCAGGAGCGGATCCCGATCTGCCAGTCGATTTGGGAGATGCCCTCGGGCCAAATCGATTCTGTACCCGGGGGCGCCGATCTCGGCTATCCATCAGAAACGATCGAACAAGTCGCGTTGCGCGAACTGAGGGAAGAAGCCGGTTACGAGCTGGCAAAAGACGGCGAGCTCATTGCGCTCGGCTATTATTTTTCGTCGCCGGGATTCACGGATGAGCGCGGCTACTTCTTTCTGGCACGTCCGGTTCAGCGGCGTAAAGAGCCCCAGGGTCGAGAGGAAGCGGAATCGATTCTCGATTGCCGCGAATTTACTGTGGAGCAAATTCGCCGCATGATCGCGGAGAACGACATTCGCGACGCCAATACCTTGGGCATTTGCGCGACGCTGTCAGCGCGAGGTCTTCTGTCGCTCGCGCGGCGCTGATTCTTCTGTCCAATGGCGCTGCGAGACATCTTCAAATTTCGCGATCTGCCGGAGAGTGAAACTTCCAAGCCGTTTCTCGAGCACTTGGAAGACTTGCGGTGGACCATTGTGAAGATTGCGATCACGCTGGGGATCGCGATGATCGTTTGCTTCGCATTTCGTGCTGCCCTGGTGCGGATCCTGCAGGCGCCGCTGCGAGATGTTGGTTCACAAATCGGGACCCTTAAGGCGCTCGGCATCACCGATTCCATCGTGATTTCATTTCATCTCGCGTTTTACGCCGGCATTGTTCTTTCCTTTCCGCTGCTGCTGTATTTCCTGGCAGAATTTGTTTTGCCTGCGCTCACCGCCATGGAGAAACGCTTTTTATTTCCAGCGATTGGCGTCAGCTTCGCGCTTTTCCTTCTCGGCGTAATGGTTTGTTATTTTTGGTTGTTGCCCAAAACGATCCTTTTTTTCTTTCGTGACACCGAGTCGCTCGGCTGGGCGCCTACTTGGACGGTGCAACAGTATTATTCCTTCGTGACCCGGTTCACCATCGGTTTCGGCCTGGCCTTTGAATTGCCGGTGGTGGTACTGGCGCTGGTTCAGTTTGGATTAATCACTTACAGATTCATGGCGCGCACTCGGCCGTATGCTGTTGTCCTCATCTTTATCCTCGCGACCATCATCACGCCCACGCCAGATATTTTGACATTGGCCGCACTGGCGCTGCCAATGTGCCTGCTTTACGAAAGCTGCATCTGGATTGCATGGCTCATGGAGCGCCGCCGCCAAAAGCAGATCGCCGGATAAACGCGTGCACCATCCGATTTACGAATTTCTCTTTGGGACGTTCGCGTTTGTGCTCGGCGCGGCGGTCGGCTCGTTTTTAAACGTCTGCATTTACCGCTGGCCTGTCGATCTTTCGATTAACAAGCCGCGTCGCTCTTTCTGCCCGAACTGCAAGCGGGCGATTCCCTGGCACCAGAATTTGCCGTTGATCAGTTGGATTGTGCTTCGCGGTCGCTGCGCAAATTGTGGCGCCAAAATTTCTTTCCGCTACTTCGCCGTGGAACTGGTTACTGCCCTTCTTTTTCTGGCGATCTGGGAAAGCTTTTCGTGGCAGGTGGCGATCGCGTACTGGATTTTTGTTTCGTTCCTCATCATAGGGACATTCATCGATTTTGAGCATTTCATTATTCCAGACCGGATAACAATCGGCGGAACAATCGCGGGCGTCGTTTGCAGTCTGGCTGTCCCGGCCTTGATGGGAGCCGATTCGCGGCTCGCAGCTTGTCTTCGTGCTCTACTCGCGGCTGCGCTTGGTTATGTGATCCTTTTGATTGTGTTGGAAGCGGGCAAGATGGCTTTTGGAAGAAAACGGATTCGATTTGACGCGCCGACGCCGTTCACGTGGGCAAAGCGCGGGGACGATGCCGATTTCGTGGTGGGCAGTGAAGAAAGTCTGTGGAGCGATTATTTTGCGCGGGAAAAGGATCGACTGCTGCTCGAGTGCGATGAGGTCAGAATCGACCACCACAGGCATGGAAATGTGACACTGGATTTCCGCTACGATCGCGTCGCCGCCGAGGGCAGCGTGCTGATGCTCGATGATGTGACGCATATTTCCGGCATAGCTCGTGAACTGGTGATTCCACGCGAGGCAATGGGACGCGGCGACCTGAAATTTCTGGCGGCGATTGGCGCATTTCTCGGCTGGCGCGCGGTGTTGTTTAGTCTTTTCGCCGGATCGCTTCTCGGCTCCGTCGTCGGATTGATCACACTCGTCGCGGGGAAACGCGTCTGGTCAGCCAAGCTGCCTTTCGGGCCGTATCTGGCATTTGGCGCAGTCACCTGGATGTTTTTTGGCGAGACTTTTCTGCGCTGGTATGGCGGGCTGCTGAATCCCTAGTCCGATTCGCCCGCCACGCCGTAGCCGAACGGAGGCGGGTGGTTCGTCATTGGTTGAGTGCCCATTGCGTCGTCGCCTGAGTTGCTGAAGTCACAGCTCGCCGACGCAGCATCAACGCCAAGTTAATCAGTTCACATTTCCACCAGCGCCGCAGCCCGCGGAAAATTTGTTTGCGAAGACGGGTGTCCGGAACGAATCCGTCGTAAAGTTCGCGCCAGCCGGCATTTCTTTTGCCGTAGTAACCAGTCGCCCATCGACGATTCGCCAGCGCAACGAGACGTCGGCTGTAAAAACGCATCGTGTTCCGAGCGAATCTGCCGCCAATGCCCGTGAAGGGCAGGTTCAGAAATGCACACTCGGGATCGCGATAGGCGGCTCGCACCAAGCCGACGTAATAACTGCTTACATCGAGGAGGAGCGCAGCCGACATTAAATCGGCGTCGCCCATGTAATAGTATTTGTCTTTGTAGAGACTTTCGAACCAGGACCGATACGTGATCGGGAATTGCTGGTTGTAATTGCGAAGCCGCTCCGTCACATCTTCGCCTGCCAGACTGCGCGCCAGTAGATCGGCAACGTAATAGGATGTGTAAGAACAAAAATCGAGACCGGGACTGTAAAGCGGATCGATAAAACCGGCGGCGTCGCCCACGGCGGCCCAGCCGTCGCCGCAAACTTTTTCGCTGTGATATGGCAACATCGACAAGGCGTGCACGTCGCCTTCGATCACGCGTGCCGCCCCGAAGATTTCGCGACCGACCGGATTGCTAAGGATATGCGCGTGCAGCCGTTGGCCCAAGCTCGGCCCTTCTGAAAGTTTGAAAATGCGATTGTCATAAACAATGCCCGCGCTGACATCGCCGCCGTGTAATG
>QHNK01000183.1 GCA_003218415.1 Verrucomicrobiota bacterium
TAACCGAAAGTAATTTGTGCTGTTACGGACAAAATCCGTTGATCCCGAAAGCGTTCGGGGGTTGACAAGAAGCGGCTTCGCTTGGAAAATCAACACTCATTTTTACCATGCTCGCCCCGCAATTTGTCCCGTCCGTGCTTACAAGCAGCGTGCCGGTCATTCTTCAATTCCCAACGGAAGCATCCCACCCCGTTCGTTCCTTGCGCCATATGACGACTCAACTTCTTAACGAAGCAGCCCACGTGATCCCGAATCAGCAACTTCTGATTAATGTTGTTTCCAAGCGAGTGCGTCAGCTTGGCTTGGGACATCGACCGTTGGTGGAGACGACGCCGCGGATGTCGTTGACCGACATTGCGCTCACGGAAATTATTGCCGGGAAGCTGACTTACGAGTCGCTCGAAGGGTCTTCGGACGGAGCCTAGTCCATCGCACGGGTTCGCCGGGAGATGGCCTGTCCGAGCGAGTTGGCCCTGCGTGCAATATGGCGAGCGAATCGATTATCAATCGCAAAGCGCTTCGCGATTATCGGATTCTCGAGCGCTACGAAGCGGGCATCGAGCTGAAAGGGAGCGAAGTCAAATCGATCCGAGCAGGCAAGGCGAACATCAGCGATGCGTTCGCGCGAATCGAAAATGGCGAAGCTTTTCTTTATAACGCCGATATCCAGCCATACGAAAAAGCCAGCCACGAAATTCCGACCGCAAAGCGCGTGCGCAAATTGTTGTTGCATCGGCAGGAGATCGACAAGCTCTATGGCGAAACGCAGGTGAAGGGCCGCGCGCTTGTGGTCCTCAAGCTCTACTGGAAGAATGGAAGAGTAAAAGCTGAGCTCGGCGTGGGCCACGGCAAACTTGCGCATGACAAGCGGGCCGATTTGAAAAAGCGCGCCATCGATCGCGAGACGGCGCGCGAAGTCGCCCGCTTCAATCGCAAACACGCGTAAGCTAGGCACCCTCGCCAGTGCGTCGGAGCAGCTTCCGGCGGGATTGCGTAAATGTTGTAGCCACCGGCCTATGGCCGGTCGATCCTTGCGCCCCTTTCACATGGGAAAACGGCCCGCAGGGCCGTGGCTACAGCGCCCACAATTCGATTTTAATTCCGGGCGAGTCGTGGCTGCATCACCTACTAACCGCGGTAGCTTGCCGCGAACCTTCCAGTACCGGACTATAAATTGCCCAAAATGAATATTCGCGTTGTGCTGTTCGCAGGCGCCCTACTATTCGTCGCCTGGCTAATCGCGCGCTTCAGTCGCACCGCACGCTACCCGCTACACGACAAAGTTGTCCTCATCACCGGTGGGTCGCGTGGACTCGGACTGGTGTTGGCGCGACATCTTTGCGCGCGAGGCAGCAATGTTGCGATCATTGCCCGCGATCCTGACGAACTGATGCGCGCAAAGACTGATCTTGTTCCCCGCGGTGGCAAAGTCCTCACGATTGAATGCGATTTGCTGGATGCCGGACAAATTGAGTCGGCTGTTCAAAAAATCATTGATCGCTTTGGCAAGATAGACGTTTTGATCAACAACGCCGGTATTATCGAAGTTGGCCCGCTTGAGCATATGACGCGGGAGGATTTCGAGCGCGCAATGCGACTGCATTTTTGGGCGCCCTTCGAATTGATTTCACAAATTGTTCCCGAGATGCGCATCTGGGGTGGGGGCCGCATCGTTAATATTTCTTCCATTGGTGGCAAGGTTGCAGTGCCGCATCTGGCGCCCTACAGCGCAAGCAAATTTGCGCTGACCGGTTTCTCGGACGCGCTTCGCGCTGAGCTGGCACGCGACAACATTTATGTCACAACGGTCGCGCCGGGAATGATGCGCACCGGCTCGCACGTGAACGCAAAGTTCAAAGGCAAACACGACATCGAATTTGCCTGGTTCGCTGCTTCCGCCGGTGCCCCGCTAATCTCCATGAACGCCGATCGGGCTGCGCGAAAAATTCTCGCTGCCTGCCGTCGCGGCCAGCCATCACTCACGCTCACGTTCGCCGCACGGCTTCAAGTCCTAGCCAACGCGCTCTTCCCGAATCTTACCGGCTACGCCATGCGGTTGATCAATCGGTTTTTGCCGGAATCGGCTGGCGCCGAAGGGAACCAATCGCGCGCGGGTTCTGAAGTCCGCCGTTTGATTCCCGATTGGCTAACGCGCTCGGCAGATAAAGCAACAGCGCGCAATAACGAGACAAAAGGCAAATCGTTGTAGGAGCGATCGCTGATCACGGGCGGATTCAATTGAACGTTGGACGTTGGATGGCGGGCGTTGGACGTTTGCTTCTTGATGACCAAGCGCCTGATTCCGTGCTGCGCGAAAAACTCAGCGCAATTGAGTTTGGCGCATTCTTTCTGCCCATCGCTGGCGTCGGAACGTTTTTCGCGAAAGGCGCTCCAAAAATTGTCTGGATCGGCGTCGGCAAGGCGCACCCGCATCTGTTTCAAATCCACAAACGCGTCCAAGAAGCGGCGCTCGCCGCTGGCATCGAGCCGGAGCTTCGTCCCTGGCATCCGCATATTACGATTGCGCGCTGTCGCAATGTCGCGCCGCAATCGCTGCGAAAGTTTTTAAAGGCGAATGCCGACCTCGATGCGGGAATGATCCGCGTCGAGGCATTTCATCTTTATTCGAGCGAACTGACTCCCGCGGGG
>QHNK01000129.1 GCA_003218415.1 Verrucomicrobiota bacterium
CTCAACGGCGAAGCCATCGAAATCGCGGGAGTTGGTTTCGCTGGAATCGCTGGATTCGGCGGCGGTTTCGGGCGACGAATGCTGAACGCCTGGGGCGAACCGCTCATTAAGCAATTCGTCCAGGAGTCAATTAGTCATGCGGTTCGCTTGGAGCAGGCCCTGGCCAAACTACAATCTGAAAAGCGCATCGCAGTGCTGCATTACTCTCCGATCCGCGCCACGCTACAGGGTGAGGATCCGGAGATTTATGCGTTTCTTGGGTCCAGCCGATTGGAAGAGCCGATCAATCGATTCAAAGTGACCGCTGTTTTTCACGGCCACGCTCACAACGGCATTCTCGATGGGAAAACTTCGACCGGCATCCCCGTTTACAACGTCTCGGCGCCTGCCCTTCGCAAAACCGGAAAACCGTACCGCATCGTGGAACTGTAGTGCGTCCGCCGCGGCGGACGCCCATCGAGACGCGTATGCTACGCAGCCAACTCCCCAGTGGCTATCGCGCGCCACCGTTCTACATCCGCCGGGCTTTGAGTAGGTGAGATGCAACGAACAGCTTTGAGTGCATCGAAAGTAACTTCCGAAAATGGTGCCATGATCGAATCCATTAACTCGCGCCGCGCTACGGCTGGCATCTTTTTGTAGAGCAAACTCAAGTGCGGTTTGAGTTCGTAGTGGGACGAATCTTGCGCAGCGTTGCGAATAATTTCATTAAATTGCCGCAGCTCTGTATTCAGTGCGAATTGCACAAAGAGTGTTTTGATGAACTCGCTGGAGTGGCCGATCTCAAGCGCTTTGAGCTTGATTGGTTTGCAAGCGTGCGCGGCTTGCGAGACCGCACTTTCAGCCGCAGCTGCGCGTTTCGATCCGACATGAACGGTCACGTGCGGTTCGAAAACAGGCGCGTCGTATCGGCGCGCGAGATCGTTGATCACTCCCTGAAAAAAGCTGTGCGCCGGGTCCGCCGGGATGAGCCAGTAAGCAATGACGATTCGTCTGGACACAAACGCGCTAACTCCACTTCTGCAGTTCGACAATATTGCCTTCGGGATCTCGCGCATAGACAACGCGAAGAACGCCGATGCTATCTACTTCTGTTGTGGCAACCCTTCCGACGGTGCCGCCGCCAGCCGCAATCACCGCCTGCAACGCCTGGTCCACATCGTCAACGGCAAATGCAATGTGAGCGAACCCGCACTGGTTCGCGACCGGCATGCCGAGTTCAACGAGTTCGTCATAGCTGAAAATCTCGAGCGTCGGGCCATCCTCGCCATAGCCGGGCAGGCGCAAATGAACGCCGGTAAGATGCGCGTTTCGGACGGCGTTCACGCTGTCAAGCCAGGCGCCCGACAAATCGCGCTCCGGGCCTTTCGGCTCGCATCCGAATACGTCAATGTAAAAACGAACCAGTCTTTTCCAGTCTCTGGCAATCAGATTTGTGTGAACGTACTTGGCTTGGATTGGCATTGTTTCCTTTGGTAAAGTTTTTGAAATACTAACGCCTTATCTTGTTTATGCCGACGAATGTTCTGGGAACAGAATTGAAATGTTGTTGCCGCAACCCGATTACTGGATTCTACCGCGACGGCTTTTGTCGAACAGGTCCGGAAGATGTTGGGCTGCACACCGTTTGCGTTGAAGTCACACAGGAGTTTCTGGATTTTTCCGTGCTCGACGGGAACGACCTGGTCACGCCGCGTCCGGAGTGGGGTTTCCCGGGGCTGAAGCCGGGCGACAAATGGTGCGTGTGCGTCGCGCGCTGGAAAGACGCGCTCGATCATAACCGCGCTGCCCCTGTCGATCTTGAAGCCACCCACGCCTCCGCGCTCGAATTCGTTACGTTGGAAGAGCTAAAGGCGCACGCGTTGAAATAAGCCCAGCGCACACACACGGTTGAATCCCAGTCAGTTTGCCGCCACGCTAGAAGCAAATTGAAGCTTCCATTTAGTCTTTTCCTGGCGCTGCGGTATTTGAAACCGAAGCGGACGTTTCTCTCGATCATCACACTGATCTCCGTTCTGGGTGTGATGCTCGGCGTGACAGTGTTGATTCTTGTGATTTCGGTAATGACCGGGTTCGACCGGGAGCTGCGCCAAAAGGTGATCGATTTCGATGCCCATATTCTCGTGAGCTCCGAGGACGTTTTCCGCGATTGGCGAACGCTTAAAACGAAGATCGACAATACGCCGGGAGTCGTCGCGACCGCGCCATACATTCAGGGGCCGGTGATCGTGGAATTTCAAAACCGGCGGCTAGCACCACTGATTCGCGGCGTGGATCCAGCGCAGGAAGAGAAAGTGATTCCGCTACAAAAATTCATCAAATACGGCAAGCTCGATCTGGAAGGCGAATCGACCGTGCTCGGGATTGAGCTCGCACGAAAACTACAGGTGAGTGTCGGCGACAAGGTCACGGTCTATTCGCCGGGTAACCTTGGTCAGATTCTCGATAGCATTAAGAAATTGGAGAACGCCAGGGGCGAGGAAGAAAAAAAAGCGGTCGACGAATTGCGCGACGTGATTCTCCCGAAAGAGCTAACCGTCACCGGCATTTTTGAGACTGGTCATTACCTGCACGATTCCGAGTTCCTTCTCGTGCCAATTTATGTCGGACAGGAATTATACGGTCTGGGCGACGCGTTGCACGGCGTCACGGTTAGGACCGATTACCCGTACGGGGCCGAGCGCGTGAAACAGGCGATCCAACAATTTCTCGAGCCGCCACAATACGCGCAGACCTGGATCGACATGAACCGCCAATACTTTGAAGCAGTGCGGCTCGAGCGCACGGTAATGTTTTTCCTGTTGTTCTTTATCGTGGTCGTAGCCGCCTTCGGGATCATGAGCACGCTGATCACCGTGACCGTGCAAAAGCGACGTGAAATCGGAATCATGAAAGCGCTCGGAGCGAACATCGCGCAAATCGTCTGGGTTTTTCTTGGCCAGGGAACAATCGTCGGCCTCTTTGGAACCCTCACGGGTCTGGGACTTGGGATGACGTTGATTCGCTACCGCAACGAATTCAGTCACTGGCTCGCATCGACGTTGCACATCGAGATCTTCCCACGCGAAGTGTATCAATTTTCGTCCATTCCGGCGGAGGTCATCCCGCGAGACGTTGCGATTATCTGCATCAGCGCGTTTTTCATCTGTTCGTTTGCCGCGCTGATTCCTGCCTACTTCGCCGCGCGCCTCGATCCAGTCAAAGCGCTGCGCTACGAGTGATCTTATCTCTTACTCCTGCTCATGCTCTTGCTCGTAATCGATTTCAAAAAGCGATCCAGCGCGCGACACGCGTAGTCGTATCCTTTCCGCCATTCGCTCTGGCGCGGGCCGGCCACGTTGAGAATCTCGATCTTGTGCTTGCGGACAAAATCGGAAATCAATTTCGCGGCGTCTTCTGCGGAAACCTTTGATGCGTCAATCAACTCGTGTGGCCGTTGTTGCCCGATGCAGAAGCGGACTGTTAGCTCGGTGCCGCCTCCAAGTTTGCCCGGGTAAATGATAACCGTTCCATCTGAATCTTTTACGTTCTGCAACGTCCGCTCCGTGAAACCGCCAACTTCGAGCTCCTGGACCGGGTATTGATCTGGTATCCTTCCGAATTCGTCGAGACGCCCCGCCGGACACCACCCCCCACACTTGATTCCATGCTTAAGCGCGACATCGAGCGCCGCGCGATCAACGCCTGTTTGCCCACCCGAAATTATTTTCACCTGCCTTGCGACGCATTTAGTCGCCGGTCGGAACAATGTCCGCGCACTCGACCATCAAGATCACGGTTCGTTCAGGCGCGCGGGTGCAATGGCGCACGCCTTTGGGCACGACGAAGCCTTGACGCGGCAAAAGCTCAACTGTGCGATCTTCCAAATCGATCAGGAAACGTCCGTCCAGAACGAAGAAAAATTCATCAATGTCCTTGTGCTCATGCCAGTGATACTCGCCCTGCACGACCGCCATCCTGACGACAGAATCGTTCACTTTGCAAAGCGTCTGATTGTACCATTTGTCCGTGCAGGCATCAGCCAGTTTCTGCACATCGATCAATTCAAGGGGCCCGTACAGAATGTTGAGATAAGTTTTGTACGGAAAATCCTGCGGCGATTTGTTTGACTCCATAACCAAAATCTAACCGCAGAGATCGCAGAGGTCGCGGAGAAAAGGAATTCAATCTGGAAACCAGCAAACCACGAAAGATCAGCGGCTTTACCGCTTAGAAACTCCTGGATTCTTGATTTCTGGATTCCTGGCTCCTGCTTTCCTAATTCATTCTTCCCCGTCGAAATAATCAGTTTCCTGACCCTTTATGACGACGCGATCCTTCGCTGATGATTTATTTACCTTCCACTTCCCGCTATCTGGATAGTAGGCCGATTCGCCGATCGGGTTGTCTGCGATCAGATAATAAACGAGGTCTTTCTCGCCAGAGTTAATCAGTTGATGCGGTTCGTCAGGCCCAAAGATGAACGCATCGCCGGCCACTACTTCGGTGGTTGCATCTTTGTGACGAACACTCCCCTCGCCGGAAATAATCAAATACAGCTCCCATTGCGCCGAGTGTGCGTGGTAAGGAAAATTTGGTTTTCCGGGAGGCACCCGATTCCATTCCAGATCGAACGGATGACGCTTGGACAAGTCGAGCGAGTCACGATCGCGCCCAAGCGCTTCGGAAATTCCCTTGAAAGAGACGGCATACTTCCCACCAGGCGACTGCCACCCTTCTTCTTTGATTTCGTTAATGTTTATCTTTCTCACGAGTCTCGATTGACCGCAGAGATCGCTGAGTTCGCAGAGCAAAACCTAAATCTTTCTCCGTGTCCTCTGCGTCCTCTGCGGTGAAAAATCATTCTTCTCCCTCGTAGTAATCGGTCTCGATCGCTTTCACGATCACTTCTTCTGATCCTTCTTTAGCCACCGCCCATTTGCCGCTGTCTGGATAAAAACATGAATCACCGGTTGCGCCACCACTCCGCGGGTTATCGGCGATTACGTAATAAACAAAATCTTCGTCACCCGCATTACTGAGTTGGTGCGCTTCACCCGGCTGAAAGAAAAACGCATCACCCGGGCCAACTTCAGTTCTCCCATTCTTGTCGCGCACGCTGCCCCGCCCAGAAACGACGAGGTAGAGCTCCGATTCCGCCGCATGCGCGTGATATGGACAAAGCGATTTGCCTTTCGGAATGCGCACCAGCGCCAGATCAAACGGATGCCGCTTTGATAAATCCAGCGATTCCGGCTCGCGTCCGAGCGCGATCGAAATATTTTTCGAAGCCCGGCCAAACTTGCCCTTTGGCGACTTCCGCTCCTGCTCGGGGATATCTTTCAGATTTACTTTGCGCATGTGACACAGATTCCAATCCGTTCGTCTCAATTTAGCGGGAGGAAACTCGCCTTCTGGCTGCGATCGAAAAAACGGCTATCCCTGCCCAGATGAGGTTCACAAAAGTGGAGGGATAGGATCCATAAAAGATTGTGTTTGCAGCCAACAGAAGGCTACCGCTGATATTGAGGAGTTGGTACGTAGCCGAGTCTCCTTCCAATTTCTTATGGGAAACCATCGCATAAGCGACAAGGAGAGCCGCTGCTCCCACCCATCCGATCGCATCAAACCATACATAATTGTTCATTCTCTATAAACCTTGCCGCAACGAATACATCATATCTTCCACTTCTTCGGCAGCTTTTGTTTCAATTCTTCAACCGGCTCAAAGAGGTCACCGCGTTTTTCGACGCGGGCGAGGACTTGGTCGGAGCGAAATCTCAAGAGATCAGCGTTTTTCTTTTTCAGGCAGTTTTCAACCTCGTTCCAAGCGACTGGCGTGGAAACAGTCGGTTCTTCTCTAGCGCGGAGGGAATAAACGCAAATAGTAGTTTTGTGTTCGTCGTTCTGGCTCCAATCAACGAACACTTTGCCTTTGCGCACCGCCTTGGACATGTTCGAGGTAACAAGATCGGCATGCTCGCGCTCCAGATACTGGGCAAGTGCCAGCGACAAATTCTTGGTCTTATCGTAGGTGACTGCCGTATTTAGCGGCACATAAATTTGCAGGCCCTTCGAGCCGCTCGTTTTCGCAAACGATTTCAGTTTCATTTGGCCTAACAAATCGCGCAGCCACAGCCCGACCTGGCAGCATTGCACGATGTCAGTCGGCGCGCCGGGATCGAGATCGAAGACCATCATTGTCGGACGTTCGATCTTATTTTTGCGCGAGAGCGAAGTGTGCAGCTCAAGATCGGCGAGGTTCGCGGCCCAAACGAGCGTCGGCAGATCGTTCACGAGACAATAGTTCATGATCCGATCGTTGCTTTCGCTCCAAACACGGGCCGTTTGCACCCATTTCGGGCGGTGCTCGGGGCAATTTTTCTCGTAGAAAAATTCGCCTTCAACGCCATCGGGATAGCGCTTCATGGTGAGCGGACGGTCCTTCAAATGCGGCAAAAACACCGAGGCGACGCGGATGTAGTAATCGATCACCTGCCCTTTGGTAAAACCCACTTTCGGGTAAAGGATCTTGTCCAGATTCGATACCTGAATCTTGCGGTCCTCAACTATCAGCTCAGCCTTGTTGGGCATACGCGAAGCAAACGTCCAACGCCCAACGCCCAACGTCCAACGCCGAATTGATTGTGAACGCGCTACCGCGATGTCATCCTGAACAGAGTGAAGGATCTTTCACAGGCTGACCGATCACGCTGATTACTTTGTGTGATTCGCGCGTCGATTGAGAGGTCTCTCGCTTCGCTCGAGATGATAGCGTTTTTTCACGCGAAGAAGCGCTCGGGCGAAAGCATGGGCTTGGGTTTACAAATGCGCGCGACACAATGCTCCCAGCTTTCGTGTCCGCTGAGGATTTCGATCTGGACCCGCAGGAAATAAATCGGCACCTTCACTTCCGCTTCAGGCAAACGCGGCATCCGCACCGAGTCTTTCTCGGTGGTCACAATCATAGCCAGGTCGCGACGGATACAACGCTTGATAAAGCTGATCAGTTCCGCCTCGGTGTAATAGTGATGATCAATGTAGCGCTTGGAGAGATCGACATGCGCGCCGAGCTTGCTTAGGGCGTCTTCAAAACTTTCTGGCGCCGCGATTGCGCAGAGCGAGCCGACGAACGTGTCCCGCAAAGCATCGAGCGGCAATCGTTCGCCCGTAAAAACATTCTGGAGATGGAGCGGTTTATGCGCGCATTCGATGACTTCCGCGGTCCGATTATAACGCCGGATGCGTCTCATCAGATCGAAATTAGGCTCGCCGGTGTTCTTTGTGATAAAGATATAGCTGGCGCGGCGAAGATTGCGCGGCGTTTCACGCAACGTGCCCCGAGGGAGCAAGAATTCGTTTCCGAAAGGCGCTTGTCGATCTACAAGCACCATGTCCAGCCGATGTTTGAGATGCAGATACTGAAACCCATCATCGAGCAACAACGTATCGACCTGCCATTTATCGATAGCGAACCGCCCGCTTTTGACCCGGTTCTTGTCCACCAGCACGATTACGTCCTTCAAGTTGTGCGCGAGCATGTAAGGCTCGTCACCCGCGATCAACGAGTCGAGCAGCAATGACTTGCCATCGGAGACAACCCGGGGAGGATCGGGGTCTCTGCGAAGCCAGCTCAGCCAGTTTCGCTTGCGCGGTACACTTTTGTAACCGCGGCTCAGGATAGCAACGCGCCGTCCACCCGCCTGCAGGGCGCGGGCAAACTTCTCAACAATCGGCGTCTTGCCCGTGCCACCCACAGTGAGATTGCCGATACTGATGACCAGACAGCCCAGCGTGCGCTCGCGGAAGACTCTTTTCCGATAGAGATAAAGCCGTAGCTGCACCACGCGGTCGTAAACGAATGACAGAGCGTAAAGAATCCCGCGCAGCACCGAGGCTCGAATGCCATGACGGCGCTCGAGAACAACGTCGATGCCAAACTCCTCTAATTTTTCAAGCCGGCGCCCCATGAAGAATAGTGATTGGTCAAAAGGGATTAGTGACCGGTGGTGAGAATTTTCGCGCCGTGGTTGTCAGCAGGCGTGATAACTATTCGCGCGGGGATCGCGCCCGTTGCGCGCAACATCGCCTGCCCGACTTTGTTCGCCGACCGAAGGGTCACGGCGGCGATTGTCGATCCACTGCCGCTGAGGAAGGCGCCGAGCGCGCCCGCCTTCTCGGCAGCCGCGACCACCTCTGGAAGAAAGGGAACCAGTTTTGTGCGAAACGGCTGGTGAAGATGATCGGCAAAAACGCCGCGCAGTTTTTTATAATCTTGTGATACGAAAGCCGCAGTAAGCGCACATGCATTCGCACAATTCTCGACTGCCGCGGCATGTGAAATCTTTGAAGGCAGAACATTTCGCGCTCTCGAAGTTTGAATCTCAAGGTCAGGAACCAAGAGAACGAAATACAATCGCGGCGAGACCGCGAAGCGCTGAACGGTAGGGCATGCATCCCGCTTGCCCCGCGCAACCGAGACGGTCGCGCTACTTTGCACCACAGTGAAACCGCCAAAAGTTGCCGGCGCTGCATTATCAGGGTGTCCTTCCAATTCGGCGCATAATTGGAAGATCTTCAATCGATCGAGCGAATTGTCGCTGAGCTGATTCAGTGCAAGCAGGACGCCGAGACGAATGGTTGCGCTGCTTCCCAAGCCACGGGACCGCGGAATTTGTTCCGCAATTAAACAGGAAAATGAAAACGCGCGGCGGCGCGCCTGGTTGAAAAATCGATCCGCTGCCTCAGAGACAATCCGCGGATGCAAATGCTGACGCGACGCACTGCTGCGAGCTATCGTGACAGTATTGTAGATGCGCAGTGCGACACCGAGACAATCAAAGCCAGGGCCGAGATTGGAAGTGCTCGCCGGAACGCGAACGGTAATTTGTTCCATAGGTGAGCCCCGCCGCATCGTGGTGCGCGCGACGATGCTCTAAGATGCGGCAGTGTAGCAACGCGGGCTCAGGCGGCAACCGATCCGTTGCGCGATGCCGATTCGAAGTATGCGGTTAGAGACGACACAAGAAATGAATTTGGGATGGATTGATCCGGCGTTACTTCGAGATTTTCAGGCAGAGGGAACGGACTCCCACCGGCTCTGCACGATGGAGGATGGCTGGGTGGAACGTTTCGGACGCGACGTCCTCATCTCGTTCAAAAGAGTGCTAACCCGCGAGCGACTTCTCACAGAATTGCAATCGTGGGCAGCCTCTGTCGGATTCCAGTTCCGACGCATTTTCGCAAGGTTCGTCCCTCGAAAAAGTGAACAGCGAGAACCGCCGCGCCTCATATTTGGCGACCCCGGGGTAAATTTGCAGACAATCGCTACCGAGCGACATCTGAAGTTCGGGATCGATTTTGGGGCGGGCTATTCCCCGGGCCTCTTTCTCGATCAAAGAGAAAATCGCCGCTACGTCCGCCATATCGCGCCGAGACGATTGCTGAATTGCTTTGCCTACACCTGCTCGTTTTCTATCAGTGCGGCATGCAGGGGCGCAACCACCTTCAATATTGATATTTCCAAGAAGCATCTGGCGCGTGGACGCGAGAATTTTGCGCTGAATAATCTGCCAACCAT
>QHNK01000184.1 GCA_003218415.1 Verrucomicrobiota bacterium
AAGCTGTGCATGTGACAAGCGCTGTGTGTTGTAAACCAGCGGCAGCTCGGCATTCTCGCGCGCGGAGGTGCGGGGAAGCAGATTAAAATTCTGGAAAACAAAGCCTATTTTGCGATTCCGAATATCGGCGAGTTGATCGCGATTTAATCCAGAAACATCGGCATCATCCAGCAAATAACTGCCGGAAGTCGGCCGGTCGAGACAGCCCAGGATATTCATCAGCGTCGATTTTCCGGAACCGCTCGCGCCCATGAGCGCGACAAATTCGCCGCGTTTGATCTCAAGCGACACGCCGCGCACGGCGGGCACTTCCATCTCACCGGTGCGATAGACTTTGTGCACGTCGATGAGTCTGACCAGCGCGCCGTTGTTCATCCCAAACTCTTCCTCTTCTTCTGAATCTTCGTGTTGATCTCGACAGAAATATCCAGAGATGTCTCGCCTTCGCTCGACATGACAGGCTATGGGAACCGGCGTGGGCCGCCGGAGAATGGGTTGGCCGGCGCTGATGGCGCTGCGGGTTTTGATGACAATTCGGCGGTCACAACGCGATCGCCTTCCTTTAAGCCTTCAACGACTTCGGTCACTACGCCGTCGCTGATTCCTGTTTTGATCTGAACCGGTTTCGGTTGGCCACCGGGCAAAACATAGACTGTCCGCTCGCTTGTTCGCCGCTCGCGCCCTGCGCCGCCTCGGGAGCCTGCCGGCGCCGGCGATCTCG
This sequence comes from Verrucomicrobiota bacterium, assembly GCA_003218415.1. GTDB lineage: Bacteria > Verrucomicrobiota > Verrucomicrobiia > Chthoniobacterales > UBA10450 > Udaeobacter. The sequence continues at coordinate 722 of QHNK01000184.1, forward strand.
ATCCCATTTCTCCCGATGTCGCATCTGCCGGCCGGTAACGCAGCGCGGCGTTCTTGATTTGGAGCACGTTGTCCTTATGCGCGACGATGATTGAAACGTTGGCCGTCATTCCTGGTTTCAATTTCAAATCCGGATTGCTTACACCGATGACCGTGTCGTAAGTCACGACGTTCTGCACAGTAATCGGCGCGTTCCGCACTTGCACAACTTTGCCGTGAAACGTGCGCATCGGAAAAGCGTCCACTGTGAAATCGACGTCCTGCCCCACATCCACGACGCCGACGTCCGCCTCAGCCACATTCGAGTCAATCTGCATTTTTGTGAGATCATTTGCGATTTGGAAAATCACTGGCGCCTGCAAACTGGCCGCGACGGTCTGGCCGACGTCCACATTGCGCGAGATCACGACGCCATCGATGGGCGATGTGATGGTGCAGTGCTCGAGGTCCGCCTTCGCTTTGTCCAGGGCGCCTTGTTTGATTTTTATGTTGGCTTCGGCTTGATGAAGATTTGCCAGCGCCTGGTCCAAGTCCGCCTGCGAGGAGGTTTTCCGGGCAAACAGCTCCTGCGTGCGCTTGGCGTTTACCCTTGCGAGCTCGAGCGCAGCCTGCGCGCTGTCCAGATCGCCCTCGGCCTGAGTGACCGTGGCCTGAAAAAGGGCCGGGTCAATTTGCGCCACGACCTGGCCGGCTTTCACCTGCGAATTAAAATCCGCGAACAACTTCGCGATGTTCCCCGAGACCTGGCTGCCTACCTGTACGTTGACCACGGGATTGAGTGTGCCGGTTGCGGTAACCGCCTGCGTAATTGGCCCGCGCGTAACCGTTGTAGTCTGATAATTTCCAGCGCCACCGTTGCGGCATTGCCGCACGATAAGCGCGATGAACAACAGCCCGATAATAGCGATGAGCCAGGGGACGAAACGTTTCATTTAAGCAGTGGTTGACTGCGTCTATAAGTAAGAGACAGGAGCAAGCGATGCGCCGTTACATCGAAATCTACTCCATCATGCTGCGCAACTCGCTCATTCGCGAGATGAGTTTCAAGGCGAATTTCCTGCTGTGGATGGTGGTCGAGATCCTTTGGTTCTGCGGGCAAATCGTTTTCTTTAGCATCATCTTCGGGAACGTCGATCACATCGGGGATTGGACGAAATGGGAAGTGGTGCTGCTGGTCGGCACGCACCAAATCATCGCACAACTGTTCCAAGCCTTCTTTTTTGTGAACGTGGCAAACATTCCGGAATTGGTGCGCACGGGGAGATTGGATTCACTACTGGTTTTGCCGATCGACAGCCAGTTCGCCGTCTCCACGAAACAATTCGCTCTCGACAGCATCGTAAACGCTGCGCTTGGCGGCGGCGTGGTTTGCATCGCGTTATCCAAGCTCGGTGTGGTTCCGAGCCTGCTCTCCGTCTCGCTCTATCTCGCGGCGCTTTGCTTTGGTATCGCCGTGCATTACTCCATTATGCTGGGCCTGGCCGCGGTGAGTTTTTGGATCGTCCGCGCACAGGGACTCGTCTATGGGTATTTTAATTTTCTCAACATTGCGCGGTATCCCGACGTAATTTTCCCGCGAATTTTCCGGGTGATTTTTGGCTGGATTATTCCGGTGGTGATCATCGCGAATATCCCGGCGCGGCTGCTCATTAAATCGTTTGGACAACCGTTCCCCCTAATGCTTCATCTGATTGTCGCCTCGACGATTGTGTTCTGGCTGTCCCGAGTGTTTTGGAGATTTGCATTGCGCCATTACTCAAGCGCGAGTTCGTAAGACCGGGCGCAGGTCGTCGAACAGGCTGTAGTCTGCCCTTGTCCTCAGCGCAGTCGGCCCATCATAGATCACCTGAGGACAGCGGACATTACACGCTTCAGGACGTTCGATTACGAAAGTATCCGATTTTTTCCGAATCCTCTTGCGCGGTAAG
>QHNK01000191.1 GCA_003218415.1 Verrucomicrobiota bacterium
TCTTTTTAAAAGCAGTTGGGCAACCACGCCGCGCAGCGAGTTCGCCAGCATGGCGCGCGCCTGCGGTTGGCGGTCGGCCGGAAAAACATCCACCATTCGGTCAACCGTCTTGCGCGCATTATTTGTGTGCAGCGTGCCGAACACGAGAAGACCGGTCTCGGCCGCGGTGAGGGCGAGCGAAACTGTTTCCAGGTCGCGCATCTCTCCCACCAGCACAATATCGGTGTCCTCGCGCAGTGCCGCCTTGAGCCCGGCGGAAAACGAACTCGAATCGCCCGGGACTTCCCGCTGGGTGATCGTGCTTTCCTTATTGTTATGTACGAATTCGATCGGTTCCTCGATCGTCACGACATGTTTCGCAAAATTTTGATTGATGTGGTCGACCAGCGCAGCCTGCGTAGTGGTTTTGCCCGAGCCGGTCGGTCCGGTAATAAGGACAAGGCCACCGCGCACATTGACAAGCTCTTTTACCACCAGCGGAATCCCGAGTTCCTCGAGCGTAGCAATCTTCGTAGGAATCAGCCGAAAAGTCGCGCCGTAACCATTAGACTGCTTGAAGTAATTGCTGCGGAACCGAGAGGCTTCATCCATCTCATAGGCAAAATCCAGATCGCCACGCTGCTCGAGAGCTTCCCAGTTACGCGGCCCGCAAACTTCGCTCAACATGCGCGTGGCTTCCTCGTGCGAAATCGGCTCGTCGCGAATGGGGATGATGTCGCCATGCACGCGCATTTTAGGCGGCTGTCCCTCACCAATATGCAGGTCGGACCCGCCGTGTTTGACAATCACGCTAAGAAATCGATCCAGCTCAGCCATTTTCAAAGGACCGCGGATTACGCGGATGTCGCGGATGAAGACTGATAGTCATGGAGGTCTGGTGCGTCCGTCGCCGGTCTCTTCTGGCGAACGACTCGTTTCCATTCGAGTCTTGCCGACTTGAAATTCAGCAGCAAAGCAAGCTCGAGGCCAGTGATGGTAAGATAGCGGATCATTTGTGCAATGTGCGCTTCGTTGAATTCAGCCACAACCTTTGGATCGACAATTACTTTCTCCTCAACGATTAGGTCCGGTATCAGGTTCCCGACTAACTCGCTGTGGTAGAAGACAGGGAAGTTCTTTTGTGCTTCGACTGTGTGACCCCGTTTCCGCAGCTCGATGACCATGGCGCGCTCATAGAGTTTCTCATCAAGACCAGGCTTCATTTCATTCAGAACATCCATGGCTGCGCCGATTATACTTCTGCTTAGTTCCTCGTGAATTAATTTGCCCATTGCGTAATCCGCGATATCCGCGTAATCCGCGGTTAAAGTTTCAGATGCTGACGCATCATTAGCTTTTGGTCGGCGCGCGCGTAAGCCTCCTCGGCGCTGATCAGGCGGCGTTCATAAAGATCGATCAGCGCATCGTCCATCAGACGCATGCCTTGTTTTTTGCCGGTCTGAATAATGCCCGGCAGCATATACGTCTTTGCTTCGCGAATCACGTTGGCCACCGCCGGTGTGTTGGTAAGAATCTCCAGTGCCAGCACGCGCCCCGTGCCATCCGCCCGGGGTATTAGCTGATGACTAATGACTCCCCGCAAGGATTCACTCACCATTACTCGAACTTGTTCCTGTTGCTCGGTTGGAAAGACATCGAGCAATCGATCCAGCGTCCGGGATGCATTGCTCGTGTGCAGCGTTGCCAAAACAAGATGGCCGGTCTCGGACGCGGTGATGGCGAGGGAAATCGTCTCCAGATCGCGCATTTCTCCAACCATGATCACATCTGGATCCTCCCGCAGCGCAGCGCGCAGCGCAGTGGCGAAAGATTCGGTGTGGGTGAACACTTCCCGTTGGGTAACGTGACAGTTTTTCGATTTCAGAACGTATTCGATCGGGTCTTCGAGTGTAATGATGTGATCGTGCCGTTCCATGTTTATTTGCTCGACCATCGCCGCGAGCGTGGTCGATTTGCCCGTTCCTACCGAACCTGTTGCCAGGATCAGCCCGTTCTGATAACGGGTGAGAACCTTGAGATACTCGGGCAGCTCCAGCTCGTCCATGGTTCGGACGTTGGCGTTGATCACGCGGAACACAATTTCGACCCCAAGCCGTTGCCGAACCACGCTGGTGCGGTAGCGGGCGAACTCGTTTGCGTACGCAAAATCCGAATCGCCGCGCGTATTGAGTTCTTCTTTATAGACGTCGGGCACAAAGGCTTCGGCCAGCGCCGCGGTGTGCTCGGCAGTGAGCCGCGGCGCGTCCGGCCAGATTGGCTCCAAGCGTCATGCAAACGCCATCTCGGCCGCGCGTTCGCGGCCAGATGGACATCGGATGCGCCGGCCTTTTGCCCGATCTCCAGATAGTCATCCACGTGCCTCAGCGGATGAGATTCGACGGTAATCTCTGGAGACTTAGCGATCATGGACGCTGCAGAAATAATTACGCAGCCTGGCCGAGCGCGTAAACCCTAAAACGAGGGTATCCCATGTGCGACACATTAGACGCCATCTGATGTTGTCATTCTGAGCGAAGCG
>QHNK01000130.1 GCA_003218415.1 Verrucomicrobiota bacterium
TTCTTGATGTTCAGGATCGGAGGCGTCGCCACGTCCGTGCGGCGCCGCAACCGTTCACAGTAGCCTCAAATCAGACTGTGCATGTGGACATGAACATCGACACTGGCGTCCGCTGAGGTTTGTAGCTGCAGTGCTGTTCGTGCGTCGTGCACGCGTTTTTGCTGAGGCCCCAGGTGATTAGGGCTGAGATTTGCGAACCTGTTATTGCTGCGGTTCTTTGCAGTCCGCAACCGGCAATCCGAAATCTGCAATCATCAAATGTCTCGCCAATACACGCTGCAACGCGCCCCGGTATCCACGTCGATTCACGTCGATTACGCTGCTGAGCTGAACGAACAGCAGCTTGCAGCCGTAACTGCGCCACCTGGCCCGATCCTTGTAATCGCCGGCGCGGGCTCGGGAAAGACGCGCACGCTCACCTATCGAGTAGCTTACCTGCTCGAAAACGGGATCGATCCGCGGAATATCCTGCTTCTCACATTTACGAATAAAGCCGCGCGCGAAATGCTGAATCGCGTCGCAAATTTGCTCCCCGTCGATGCCAGCGGCCTTTGGGGTGGAACATTTCACTCGGTGGGAAACCGAATTTTGCGCAGGCACGGCAGCGCGCTCGGTTACTCCAGCGGATTCACCATCATGGATCGGGAAGATCAAAAGGATTTGATCGATACGGTTGTGGCCAATGCAGGGATTGATCCGAAGGAAATTCGGTTCCCGAAAGGCGACGTGCTTGCAGAAATTTTCAGTTTCGTTGTCAACACCGAGAAGCCGTTGGAGGACCTCCTCGCGGAAAAGTTCCCTTATTTCCTGCCTCTACTCGATAACATTCAAGATGTTCACGACCGCTACGAAAAAAAGAAGAAGGCGACCAACTCAATGGATTTCGACGACCTGCTGCAAAAGACGTTGTCGATGTTTCAGCAGCACGAGCGGATCGCGGAATTCTACCGGCGGCAGTTTCAATTCATCCTCGTCGATGAATACCAGGACACGAACAAAATTCAGGCTGACCTCGTCGATCTGCTCGCCCGCGATCACCGCAATGTGATGGTGGTGGGAGACGACGCGCAGTCGATCTACTCCTGGCGCGGCGCGAACTTCCAAAACATTCTCGAATTTCCGAAGCGTTATCCCGATGCGCAGGTGTTCAAGATCGAAATGAATTACCGGAGCGTGCCGGAAATTCTGGAGGTGGCGAACGCAGCGATTGCCGCAAACGTTCAACAATTCCGCAAGCACTTAAGTGCGACGCGGGAATCAAAAGCGCTCAAGCCGGCCCTCGTGGCACTGAACGACGGCGCGGAGCAGGCGCAGTTTGTGACGCAGCGGATTCTCGAACTGCGTGATGAAAATGTCGATCTCAACGACATCGCCGTGCTTTACCGCGCGCATTATCACGCGGTTGAGCTGCAACTGGAGCTTTCCCGTCGCGGGATTCCCTATCAAATCACCAGCGGCATCCGGTTTTTCGAGCAGGCGCACATTAAAGATGTGACTTCATTTATCCGCTTGGTGGCCAATCCGCGCGATGAAGTCGCCTTTAATCGGATGGTCAAATTGCTTCCCGGCATTGGCAATCGTACGGCGGAAAATCTTTGGCAGGCGTGGGCGGCCGGGATCACGGATCCCATCGACAACTTCGGCGAACGTCTCCAAGCGATGCACGTTCCCGCCAAATCAAAGACACTGTGGCCGCAACTGGCGCATACCCTCGATGAGATCGCACCTGGCGGCCAACCTAATCCGCCCTCCGAAATGATCACATCGATTGTGGAAGCGATTTACGATGATTACGCCAAGGTGAACTTCACAAACTACGAACTGCGCCGCGAAGACCTCGACCAACTCGCAGTGTTCGCCCGTCAATTCAAGGACGTTCACGAATTTCTTTCCCAATTGGCACTGATCAGCAACGTCGATGCAGAGGCCACCCCAGTTCAGACCGGCGACAAAGAGGCGATCAATCTGTCCACGGTGCACCAGGCGAAAGGCCTCGAGTTTCATACGGTGTTCGTGATCTGGTTGACCGACGGGATGTTCCCGAGCAGCCGCTCCCTGAATGCGCGCGATGCGCTGGAGGAAGAACGGCGTTTGTTCTATGTGGCCATCACGCGCGCCCGCGACGAGCTTTACCTTACTTATCCACAAATGCGCTTGTCCGGCGGCTACGGCGACGTGTTTCAGCGGCCATCACGTTTTTTGCAGGAAATTCCAAACGACCTCGTCGAAGACTGGCAAGTGAGGCGGAGCTGAAGCTCCGCAAATGACGAATGACGAATGACGAAAAACCAAGTTCAAACTTTGTCATTCCTTCGTCATTCGGCATTGGTCATTCCTGCTTCTCTTCATGAACCTTTCTCCGGAAAAGAAGATTGCCGGGGTTTTAGCGCCATTGTTTGCTTTGCGCGGGAAAGACGATTTGGGAATTGGCGACACCGCCGCGTTGCGGGAGTTCATCGATTGGGCAGCAGGAATCGGATTCAAACTTGTCCAGCTCCTGCCCATCAACGAGACCGGAGCCGATAACAGCCCATACAACGCCATCAGCGCCGTGGCCATCGAGCCGACGACGCTGCACCTTGCGCCGAACTCACCGCAAGATCTAACGCGCGAAGATTTTGATGCTTCAGTTGCCGAGGTAGATCTGCCCCAACTCTCTGTTGGCAGAGTAAAGTATCGCCAGGTCAAAAAACTAAAGCGGCGCGTGCTGGAAAAAGCCTTTGAGAATTTCTCCGTTCACGCCAGCGAAGAACGGCGATCGGAATTCCGAGCATTTTGCGAGCAACAATCGGCGTGGCTCCCCAACTACGCACTTTTCCGTCTTCTTATGGAGGCAAACGACGATAGCGCTGCATGGAATCGATGGCAGCCGCAACATCAGACAATCGAAAAAGCACGCACTTGGCTCCACGATCTGCCGCAGGAGCGACAAGCACTCCTGAGGCGTCGCGCAGAATTCTTCTGTTACGTTCAATGGATTGGGCACCAGCAATGGTGCGGCATCCAATCGTACGCCGAGGAACGCGGCGTGGCGTTAATGGGCGATATTCCGTTTGGGGTCAGTTATTGCAGCGCCGACGTTTTCGCGCGCCCGGATGAATTCATGCTCGACTGGTTCGGTGGCGCCCCTCCCGAACCTTACTTCAAAGAGGACGCGTTCACGCAGAGATGGGGCCAGAACTGGGGTATTCCCCTCTATCAATGGGAGAAGATGCGCGCAAACAATTTTCAGTGGTGGCGCGAGCGAGTACGCGCTGTGCGGCGCGTCTTTCACCTTTGTCGGATCGATCACATCCAGGGATTTTATCGCATCTATGGCTTCCCGTGGCAGCCACGAAGGAACAAGGAATTCCTCCCGCTCAATTGGCTCCAAATGCTGCAACGAACCGGAGGCCGCGCGCCGCATTTCGTCCCCCGTGACGACAACACGCCCGAAAACCGCGAATTAAATAAACGAGAGGGCGAAGAATACGTCCGCGTGGTTCTGGAAGAAGCAGGCATCGCGGGTGTGATAGGCGAAGACCTAGGCGTTGTTCCCGACTATGTGCGGCCCAATTTACGGTCGCTCGGGATTGCCGGATTTAAAATTCCGCAATGGGAATCGTACAATGGGATGATCATTCCCGGAGAAGCATATGAACGGCTTTCCGTCGCGACCTACGCGACCCACGATCACCAACCGATTCGCGCCTTATGGGAGGACGCTCTCGGGCACCCAACCCCAAACGCCGAGCAAGCGCGAGCCACGATCAAGAAGATCGCCTTGTTCGCCGGGCTGAATTCAAAGATCTACGGTCTCGATTTTGAAGAAGGTTTTTATCCGGCGATCATGGAAGCCCTTTTCAAGAGCGGCTCGTGGATCGCCATGGTCATGATCACCGACCTGCTGGCGCGCACTTACCGGTTCAACGTACCTGGAACAAAGGCGAACTTGAATTGGACGCGGCGAATGCAGCGCTCGATTGCGCAGCTCAGTTCCAGCCGCAAAGAGCAAAGGCGAATGCAGCGAATTCATCAGCTGCTGGAAAGGACAGGGCGGGTTTGAATACCGCTGTCGCTCGTTAAGCTGACTTTTCGATGGGCGCACCAACCTTGTTGCCCCACTCCGTCCAGGAACCGTCGTAGTTCCGGACGTTATCGAGTCCCAGCAGATACGTAAGCACAAACCAAGTGTGACTGGAGCGCTCGCCAATCCGGCAATAAACAACCGTGTCTGTGCCCAGTTTTAGGCCGCATTGATCAAAATAAATTTTGGCCAGCTCATCCGCGGGTTTGAATGTCGCGTCGTCATTTGTAGCTGTCTTCCATGGCATGCTCTTTGCCCGGGGAATGTGGCCGCCGCGCAGGACGCCTTCCTGCGGATACTCCGGCATATGCGTGATCTCGCCCCTGTATTCGCCCGGCGAGCGCACGTCGACCAGCGGTTTGCCGCTCTTGCTTTGCGCTAGGGCTTCATCAAAAAAGGCGCGAATCTCTTTGTCGAACCGTTGCTTCGGCACCGGATAATTTGTCTCTGCGAATTTTGGAATTTCCCGCGTCATGCGGCGGCCTTCCGCTTTCCATTTGTCCCGGCCGCCATTGAGGATTTTCACTTTGTCGTGCCCGAACAAACGGAACGCCCAGAGAGCGTAGCAAGCCCACCAGTTCGCCTTATCGCCGTAAAAAATACAAATAGTGTCCGGCGTGATTCCGTGCCGGCCGCAAAGCCGGGCAAATTTTTCCGGTGAAATGTAATCGCGAATTACCGGGTCCTGGAGATCAGCCCGCCAGTCGATGTGCACCGCGCCGGGAATATGCCCGGTGTCGTAAAGCAAAATATCTTCATTCGACTCGACGATCCGGATTCCCTCGTCGTTAAGGTGTTTCTCCAGCCAATCCGTCTCCACGAGCGCTTCAGGGTGCGCGTATTGCGTCGGGTAAGTAGCCATAGGTTTCAGAAATTTCGGTCGCCTTTCTGCGTGAGCAAGAAATTTTGGCTTCGCAAGATCGTGATCACCGGCGGTTGCCCCTGGCGTATATCGCCCGGGAGCCGGGGAGACGCGAGAAGTTGCTCGAATTCGCGCCAGCGTTTTTGCGGCTGTTGCTCGGTACCGCCGCGCTTCTCAATGTAACTGCGCACCATGTCTTCCCCAAGATTGTAGTTGACGACGTAGCTGCGGTATTTCTCGATGAATTTTATTCCTTGTTTCGCCCGCTTTTCGTCCATGAGCGCGTACTTTTGCAACCAAGTCGCGGCCCCCTTCGCATCGATTTCGCCATTCAGGTACTGCCGGGCCGCTTCGTTCGTGGCGTAAGCCAGTTTTTTCACCAGGTCCTGCACCGCGTAGAATTCCTCCGCGCGCGATGGGTCGATTCCCGCGGCAGGCCAGAGCACTTCTTTTTCGAATGCTAACCGCTCCGCTTTCGTAAATACAACCTCTCTGCCGAAGTTCGCGGTGCCTTCGGCAATGAGCGATTGCGGCGAGAAGAGGGGAACGACCGAAAACTCTACCCAACCGCGATCCCGGACCAGATTTTTTTCAAGCAACACGTTGTAGACATGGTGGCCGGGATAGCCCTCATGCGCGGCCAGATCGATCGCCCGATCGATATAAACCGGCAGATCCGTGTTCACCTGAATGACACTGCGATAATGTCCTTTGTACCAATTGTAACCGCCCCATGGTTCATTGGTGACGTATTCGACACTGAAATTTTCGTTGGATGGCAGGATGATGTGCGCGAGCGTGCGTTCGCGACACGCCTTGATCGCAAGCTGAAACACCACGTCCAGTTTGTCTTTGGGAATCACAAACGCTCGGCGCCAATTCTCGTAGCGCTGCAAGAGCGATCCCTCACCTGGAAGTTTCGGCTCGAGCCTGGCAAGGATTTCCTGGAAATGCGTTTCGCGAAACGCGGGCGCAACGGCATCGTAAAGGGCCTGCGATTCTTCATCGAACTTCAAATGTTCGCCGTTCAACATGCGCACTCGAGCCTCCAGCGCGGATAGTTGCTTTGTTAAATACTCGCGCCGCAATCGCTCCATCTCGTCCGTGGGCTTGGAAATCTGCGCCAATTGGTCACGTAATCGCGTCGCCTCATGTGCGATCGCATCGAGCGGTCTCTTTCCATGCGACTGTTTCTTCCATTCCGGCGGCCCATAATAAGCGTCAACGTAATCCGGATCGTGCTGCCCTATCGCGAGCACCAGTTTCACATAAGCTTCTCCGATTTGGTTGACATTTGTCAGCATCTCTGGTGTCGCGGAGGGAGTGGCGCCGTCCGCAGTCGCGGCGGCAAACAGCGGTATCAAAAGGAAGACAAACAATGCGCAGTTCATAGACGCAGAGGATTTTCCACTAAGCGATCAGTGCAGAATGGAATCAGCCGGATAAACCACGCCGTTCTTGATTACGGTGGCGATATCGGAAGCGTGCGCGATGTCATCTAGCGGACTGGAATTGAGAATAACCAGATCGGCAAAATAGCCATTTTCAATCTTGCCGATATGCGCGCCGGTCTCACCGCCGAAAAGTTTCGCCGCATTAGCGGTGGCGCACTGAAGAATTTGCCTCGGCGTCAGCCCGGCTTGTTTCATCAACTGAAATTCACGGAATAACGCTGGTCCATGGATCGTTCCTATGTTCCCAGCATCTGTGCCCGCCGCGATTGTCACGCCCGCGTCTTCCAATTTCTTGAGATTCGGCAGCGCGACTTCGTAGGTCTTGTTGATCCGATCCATCGCCGCTTTCGGATCGGCTAGTGCGTCCTTGATTCGCTGCGGCAATTTCTCCTGCGGAATTTTTGTGACGTCGAGTGATGCGATCACTTCCGGGTTGCCCCACTTTTGTTCCTCCGGAGTGAGATTCAGCTGGTGCGAAAACGTCCGGCCGTAACGCTCGAACACTACGAGCGTCGGACACAGAATCGTGTGTCGATCTTTGAGTAGCTTCACAAAGGCGGCGTCGATCGGTTTGTCGATCACACTGTGAACGAGAATGTCCGCGCCTTCCTCAACCGCAGCACGCGCGGTTTCCAATTCGGTCGCGTGAACGGCTACGCGGATTTTGTGGCCATGACTTTCATCAATCGTCGCCCGCGCAATCGGGCGGAAGCTATCAACCGGATGATCTTTATCGACGATGTACCAGATCTTCACCAGATCCGGTTTTTGCTCCGCGAGTTTGCGCACGAACTCGCGCGCTTGATCGGGAGTGTCGATCTTCACGATCGGCGGATCGCCGAGATCGAGCTTCTCGCGTGAGACACTGGAGATCAGCGGCCCGGCCACCGCCACGCGTGGTGCTTTCTCTGTCGTATTCGCCTTTTTGCGTACCTCAAAATTCCACATCGGCCCGCCGACATCCACCACGCTGGTGATGCCGCAACGAATGTAGCGCGCGAAGACATCGTCGAGATGCGATTTGATCCAGGCGACTTCGTCCTTATATGGTCGCACACTGTTCAAATCGGCGCCGTCCGGCCGTGTAAACAAATCAGCCGATTGAAAGAAATGAATGTGCGTGTCGATGTAGCCGGGCAAAACGAATTTGCCGGCGCAACTGATCTGTTCACCAAGCGCAGCCGCGTCTTGTTTGCCCATCGCGACGCGTTCGATCTTATCACCGTTAATCACGACCGTCGCGTTCGGGAGTAATTTGCCATCAGCGGGATTGATGACAGTCGCGCCAATGAGCGAAATTCTTTTCGCGCCCGTCTCGCTCGCGAGCAACACAGCGCAACAGAAGACGAGAATGCGCGCCTTCATTCCTTGGATTCGGGCACCGCTTTCTCTGCGGCTTTGAAACCGATTTTGGAATGCGTGCCGTCGCAGAATGGTTTTTCTGTCGACGCGCCGCAACGGCAGAGTGCCATCCGTTTTTCCACGGGAAATTTATTGCCGTCGCTGTCGATTAATTCGACTTCGCCCGTCACGATGTACGGGCCGTTCTTGATTGTCTCGATTGTTACTTGAGCCATGGCATTAGTCTAAATGTCATCTCGACCGAAGTGGAGACATCTCTAAATATTTTCTGAAATAGCGATTACTCGACTTCGCTCGGAATGACAATCGATATTGCTTCAATCGCGCCACCGCGGCCTACCGCTTGACTTTTTGCGCGGCTTGCGCATTAAGAACGCCGTCGAAAACTCTATGCATCATTCATTGTTGGGCGTTTTGCGGGTAGTCTTTTCTCTTGGTCTCGTTTTACTCGTCACAAGTTGCGGCGAAGACCCGCGTTATTCGGCCAGAACCCAGTATTTAGGTGGTGCTTACGGTAACGCTCCGGCTGGCGCGCCACGGGACACTGTCTCCTATTGGGATGGAGACAACGCTGGCGGAAGCCCGTCTGTAAAGATCAGCCTCGGAGAACAGCGCGCCTATTTTTACAAGAGTGGCGTGCTCGTCGGGGTTTCGCAATTGTCCACCGGCCGCGAGGGACTAAACACTCCACTGGGTCAGTTCAAGATCATTCAAAAGGACAAAGATCACGTCTCGAGCTTGTTCGGGGACTATGTAGATTCGGCGGGTAATGTCGTGGTGCCAAACGTCGATGTGGCTAAAGACCCCAAACCACCGGGCGCTCACTTCAGAGGCACACCCATGCCCTACTTCATGCGCATTGTGTCAGGGACGGGCATGCACGCAGGTTATTTACCGGGTTATCCGGCGTCGCACGGGTGTATCCGCATGCCTGAATTCATGGCCGAAAATTTCTTTAAATCAGTCTCGCTCGGAACGCCGGTCACGATCACCCATTAGGTCTTAAGCGGGCTCTTGTATCTGGGCTTGCAGAAAATTCCCGGTGGCGGCATTCTGATGATCCCGCTGCCCGAAATATGATCGTCATTACGCAACCCAACGCCACCGAGGAACAGATCCAGCGGATCGTCACGCGTGTACGCGAGTTTGGGCTGGAGGCACAAGTCAGCCGTGGCGCATCTCGCGTGATCATCGGCGTAGTCGGGCCTGAGGCGCTCCTTCGCGAAAAGCCGCTGGCCGCAATGGCAGGCGTGGAAGCAATCGTCCCCGTGTTGAAGCCATACAAACTTGCCGCGCGCGATTCTCGCGGCGCATCTTCGGTCGCGATTGGGAATGTGCGACTGGGCGAACACGAGGACGTTGTTCTGATTTGCGGCCCATGCTCGGTCGAAAGCAGAGAACAAATTCAGTCGATTGCGACAATGGTGAAAGAATCCGGCGCAAAAATTCTGCGCGGCGGCGCGTTTAAGCCGCGGACTTCGCCGTACAGTTTTCAGGGGTTACGCGAAGACGGACTTCGTTTCCTCGCGGAAGCGCGCGCGAAAACGGGCCTGCCTGTGGTCACTGAAGTGATGGACCCGCGCGATCTCTCCATGATCGAGAAGTACGCAGACTGCCTTCAGGTTGGCACCCGTAACATGCACAATTTCTCTCTCTTAAAGGAAGTTGGCCGCAGCAGACTTCCCGTGCTGCTCAAGCGTGGTTTCAGCGCCACAATTTATGACCTGATGATGAGCGCGGAATACATCTTGAACGAGGGCAACTCGAACGTGGTTCTCTGCGAGCGCGGCATTCGCACTTTCGAGACCGCTGCTCGCTACACGCTCGATCTGAGCGCTGTTCCCATCTTGAAGTCCAAAACCCATCTGCCAGTGATTGTCGATCCGACACATGCGCTCGGCCTGCGGGAATTTGTTCCACAGATGTCTCTCGCCGCGGTCGCCGCCGGAGCGGACGCGCTCATGATCGAGGTGCACGATTCTCCGGAGCTGGCCAAGAGCGACGGCAACCAGGCGCTCACGCCGGAAATTTTCGCCGAACTCGTTCCGCGCCTCCGCGCCGTGGCGGCAGCCATCGGACGCGCACTGTAGCCGCTTTGCTGTGCGAAGCGCGCCTTAGGCGTGCTTGCAACGCGCGCGCCGGGGCGTCTCACAGAGACGCGGCTACAACTCTGGAAAAATTTGGCGTAAACTCTTTAGTGGAAAAATCGATCCGCACGGAGCTTCTGGAATGTGTCGCGGCGAGCGAGCCGATCGCGCAGAAGCTCGCCGCGATGGAAAAGGCCCGGTGGCCCGTCCAATTTTCACACGTCATTGAGCCAGCACAGGCGTTCCTGGCGGCCGTAATTGTGGAGGCGCGCCAGCGGCGTACACCCAGTGATCGGCAGCCTGTCGATTCCACGATCTGGGTTCTTTGTCCCAGCGTTCACTCTCAAGAAATATTTTACGAAAGTTTACTCAACTGGCAGCCGGATGCGCTTTTTCTACCGGAAGCGGAGCTTGCCGCAGTCGAAAATGTTTTGCCCGATCCGGAAATTGCGGCTGAACGGCTGGCGTTGCTCATGGAAATTGAGCGCGCCACCGGTCCGCGCGTTATCGTCGCGACGCGCGCAGGTCTTGATCAACCCGCGCCAAAGCGCGGCACGCTCCATTCTGCCGTCATCCAACTCCGGCGCGGAGCAAACGCAAAGATGGAACAGCTTCTCGACAAGCTGATGGGCAGTGGTTATGAGCGTGTCGCCCAGGTCACTACTCGGGGACAATTCGCCATCCGTGGCGGCATTGTTGATCTCTACTCATGGCACGCGCCATTGCCCTTCCGCCTGGAATTTTTCGGCGACCAAATCGAATCGCTGCGCGAGTTCGACATCGATGCTCAAACATCGGTGCGTGAGCTAAGGTCGGCCGATCTTCTGCTTGGAACAGCGGATGACCAAAGCGGTTTTGTCCGCGATTATATCGCTCCAAATCATCTCAAGATTGAGATCGAACCCGAAGGAACTGCGCACGCCCACGTCCAGATCAGCGAAGGCTGGATTGAAATGGGTCAGGAAGATTTCGGCGGCGCATTTCAGGATTGCGAGATCGGAGAGTTTGCGGCCGGCGATCTCATGCTCGCCGAGGCAAAACGCGCGCAGTTTGTCGAACGCTTAAAAGAATGGCGCGCGAACAACGCGAGAATCGTTATTTATTTTCAGACCGAGGGCGAGATCGAGCGCTTCCGCGAAATTATGGCGGGCGCCATCGAGGGCATCGATTTTGTAGAAGGAACACTCGCGCGCGGATTTTGTTTCTCCGCAGCTAATCTCGTCGTCCTGTCCGCCGCGGAATTGTTCGGACGATTCGCAGTCCATGCGCGCAGGCATTTGCGTCGCGCCGAACGCCATCGCGCGCAGATCGATTTCAGCGAACTAAACGAAGGCGACTTGGTTGTGCATCTCGAGCACGGCATCGGGCGATTCCTGGGGCTGCTTCGCCTCGCAAAACCTCCCGATGCAGCCGACACGGCTGCCACTACAGACGGGACACAGGAAGTTCTTGCACTTGAGTTCGCCGATGAAGCGAAGCTGTACGTCCCACTTGAACAGGCCTACCTGGTTTCCCGCTATGTTGGCGCAGGAAAAAAATCGCCGCCGCTAAGCTCGCTCGGCGACGGGAAATGGGCCCGCGCCAAAATTAAAGCCGCGGCTTCCATTTTCGATTACGCCGGCAAAATGCTTGCGATCCAAGCGGAGCGACAAATGCACCCGGGGCATGCATTGGCCCCGGACACAAAATGGCAGGCAGAATTCGAACATTCCTTTCCGTTCCGGGAAACGCCGGACCAAATGAAGGCGATCATTGATACGAAGATCGACATGGAGCGTCCTCGGCCGATGGACCGCTTGATCTGTGGGGATGTCGGGTTTGGCAAAACCGAAGTGGCGGTGCGCGCCGCGTTTAAGGCAGTCATGAACGGCAAACAAGTGGCCGTGCTCGCGCCGACCACGGTGCTGGCTCAACAACATTTCGAAGTGTTTCGGCAGCGCATGCTCGATTACCCCGTGCGCATCGAAATGCTCAGCCGTTTTCGTTCGCAGTCCGAACAGAAGAAAGTGCTACAACTGCTGCGCGAAGGCGGCGTCGATATCGTCATTGGCACTCACCGGCTCATCTCCGGAGACGTCGTATTCAAGAATCTCGGCCTGGTGGTGATCGATGAGGAACAGCGCTTCGGGGTTCTGCACAAGGAGAAATTCAAAGAGCTCTTCAAACTGGTTGACGTGCTGACGCTCTCTGCCACGCCGATTCCACGGACTCTCTATCTTTCACTCGTGGGTGTAAAAGACATGTCCACGATTGAAACTCCGCCGCTCAACCGTTTGCCCGTAGAAACAGTCGTCTCGGCCTACGATGAGCGGATCATTCGCGCTGCGATCGATCGCGAACTCGAGCGCCAGGGCCAGGTATTCTTTCTGCACAATCGCGTCGCGACGATCGAGCGTGCGCGTGACCGGATCGTTCATCTTTGCCCGCAAGCCAGAGTTGAAATCGGGCACGGCCAGATGAACGCGGACGAACTGGAAGCGGTGATGGCACGATTCATCGCGGGGAAAACCGACGTGCTAGTTTGCACCACGATCATTGAAAGCGGTCTCGATATTCCGAATGCAAACACCATCATCATCGATCGGGCAGATCAGTTTGGTCTCGCCGACTTGTATCAATTGCGTGGACGCGTCGGCCGAGCCGAGCACAAGGCATATGCCTATCTCCTTCTGCCGCGTGAAATGATGACAGTCGGCGCGGCGCGCAAGCGGATCAGCGCCATCAAGCAGTACAGTTCGCTGGGCGCGGGTTTTCGCGTCGCTATGCGCGACTTGGAGATTCGCGGCGCCGGCAGCATTCTGGGCACAGCCCAGAGCGGCCACATCGTAACGGTTGGTTTCGATTTGTATTGCCAGTTGCTCAAGCAGGCCGTGGCGCAACTCAAAGGCGAAAAGCCGCAGCTCCGGCTGGATGTTGATTTACGACTCGATTTTGTCGTCACCAATCAAGCGGAATTTGTTGCGCCAGCATCGGCTGCAGGAGACGCTGCCAAGTTCCCCTACAAGATTCCAGCCTTCATTCCGGTCACCTATGTCAGCGACTCTGCCCTGCGCATCCGAGCGTACCGGGATATTGCGGAAATCACTTCGCATGAGCAATTGGATCGTTTGCGACGCGACTGGCGGGATCGCTTCGGCCCGTTCCCTCCGGCAGTTGACAATTTATTTGCTCTGATCGAAATCAAGATGGCCGCGGCAAGATCAGGAGTGACCCGGGTTGAAGTGCGCGACCGCAAACTAATGCTGACGCGGCATGGGGATTTTATACTTGTCGCGGGCAAATTCCCTCGTTTAGTTGGAGCGAAAATCGAGCAGCACCTCGGGGAAATTGTGGAACTGATTAAGAAACTATGAGAGACCTCGTGCGGCCATTAGCAGTCGTTTTGCCGGCGGTCTGCGGGCTTGTACTATTGCCCATTTGTTGCGCTGCGTTTGCGCAGGAACCGATGGCAGTGGACGGCATCGCAGCGGTTGTGAATGGCGATGTGATCACAATATCACAAGTACGCTCTTTATCCGCACCACGGGAAAAGCAGCTGCGGGCGCAATACACCGGCCAGGAATTGGAAAAACAATTGAAAGCAACGTGGGAATTAGCGCTGAAAGATCTGATCGACCGGCAGCTTGTTCTTCAGGCGTTCAAAAAAGAGAAGTACGAAATTCCCGATCATTTCGTGGAGCAGCGGATGCACGAGATCATCCGGGAGAGCTTTGGCGGCGACCGTAATACGTTTATCAAGACGCTCGAGGCGCAGAATTACACGTTGGGCGAGTTTAGACAAAAGGAGATGGAGCAAATGATCGTCCAGGCGATGCGCAGCCATAATGTCAAGAAGAGCTCGATTATTTCGGCCAGCAAAATAGAAGATTACTACAGGAAGCATCGCGACGAGTTTACCAGCAAGGAGCAGATCAAGCTGCGCATGATCATGATTCCCGGCCAAAAAGATACCGCGACTGCCCCAGCGCAAAAGGCGCTGGCCGAAGAAGTGCTCGGCAAACTAGCCGCCGGCGCGGCGTTTGATCAGACGGCGCAGGTCTATTCTGAGGACAGCACGCGCGACAACGGCGGCGACTGGGGCTTGATCGAGCGCAACACTCTGGCCGGGCCCCTTGAAAAGATCGCCTTCAACATGCCAGTCGGCAGAATTAGCAACATCATCGATTACGCGGGGAATTATTACATCCTCAAAGTTGAAGACAAACAGGGCGGCACCACGAAATCGCTCGCCGAGGCGCGCTCCGATATTGAGAAAAAATTGCTGCAAGAGGAAGCGCAGCAAATTCAGGAGCGCTGGATCGCCAGCCTGCGCGAAAAGGCCTACATCAAGACCTTCTAATTGGGTGCTCGGCGTTGGACGCCCGTTCGCGATTTATCGGAGTTGGCGTTCGGTGTTTGCTTGACTCCTGCTCCTGCTCGCCTGCCAAGCCCGCCCGCTCGCGAAAGCTTTCGGAGTAGCCTTGGCGAAGGATGGTAATAGTGCTCGTAATCGATTAGAAAAGGTCCGATCACGAGCATGAGCACGACGAAGCCACGCATTGGCATCACGCTGGGCGATTGCGCCGGGATCGGACGAGAGATTGTCGATCTTGCTCTGAAGTCCGG
>QHNK01000164.1 GCA_003218415.1 Verrucomicrobiota bacterium
CGCAGCCCGCCGCCGACCCTGTGGCAGGATCTTCACCGCCGTAAAAAAACATCCGAGCTCGAGCTTCAAGGCGGCCTTCGCGCCGTTCGGGACACAGAAAGTAAAAAAAATTGGCACCGGAGCTCTTCAGAAATTCCGATGCCTGCGCGTACGTGAACTTCACACCCGACAGTGTCTGTTGATTACAGAATGGCACAATCGTAAAGGTCAATCCTGTTGAAACGGCCTGTATGGGCCATTCCGAAGAAATCTCGTCAACGGCGATTCCAATGACGCGAGCGACCTCTTCTCGCGAAAGTGTAGTTCCGAACTCGGGATCGCGCTGCCGCATTTCGCCGAAGACCTGCCCGTCCACTCGATCACGGCCCGCTTTTCTCCGAATCGGCGGCGAAGCGCACGGGAATTCTCCCGGCCTTCAAGTCGAGGACGATTTCATCAGTTGTCTTTAGACCTCGATCGGACCGCAAGTTGTAAAGATACAACGCCGTACCGAGTGTCGGATGTCCAGCGAAGGGCAATTCTTCCGCAACCGTAAATATGCGAACCTGTTTGCCCGCTCGAGCTTCGGTCGCGCGTTCACGCGGCAGAATGAAAGTCGTTTCCGAAAGATTCATCTCCCTCGCCAGCGCTTGCATTTCGCCGTCGCTCAGCCCGCGCGCGTCGGTAAAGACCGCGAGCGGATTACCTGTCAGCGGCGTTCGCGTGAAGACATCGAGTTGAACAAATTCATATGTTCGCTTCCCCATTCATCAACTTTGTGCCTGAGAACCCGGCAAGACGAACATTAATTTCCGCTGGCACATCGATCAGGTATTGATGCTTTCCTTGCCATCCGGCAACTGCCGGACAATGTTTTGTCCGCTCCGCGCCGACGTAGCTCAGCTGGTAGAGCAGCGGTTTCGTAAACCGCAGGTCACGGGTTCGAATCCCGTCGTCGGCTCCAGCCTTCGCAATGACCAACTTGTCCGCATCAGACCATTCCGTCTCGATTATTGTTCCTACTTTGAACGAAGAGGAAAATATCGCGCCGCTGGTTGCGCAAATCACTGCGTGCGCGGTTCCTTTTCGGGAAATCTTGTTTGTTGATGATTATTCGACCGACGCCACTCGAGAGGAGATCCGCGCTCTTGAGGGAAGTTTGCCAATCCGCTTGATCGAGCAAAACGGAGCAGAGTTCGGATTAGCGAGCGCAATTATGTCGGGCGCCCGCGCCGCCCAAGGGGAAATTCTTCTAGTGATGGATGCAGACCTGAGTCATCCGCCTGAGCGGATCAAGGATCTATTGGCACCACTGTTTGCTGGCACCGCAGACCTGGTGGTTGGAAGCCGGTATGTGAAAGGCGGATCCACACCGGGCTGGCCGGTGTGGCGCCGGATCATGTCGCGAGCAGGCGCCGCGCTTGCTTATCCACTCACCGGCCTGCACGATTCCATGTGCGGCTTTTTCGCTATTGGCCGGTCCCGGCTGCTGGAGTTGGCGCCACACACCAGCGGTTTCAAAATTGTTTTCGAGACGATGGTGCGCGGCGGTGACATGCTGCGAGTACGTGAAATCCCCATCGCCTTTCGCGACCGGGCACACGGAAAATCGAAAATGTCGTTCAGCGTTGCACTGCGATTTTTTTTCCGCTGGCTGCTCGCGATGTTTCAGTATGTCGTGCGCGGATTACGGCCCCGTGGAAACGGTGCAAAACTGGCTCGCACAGCGGAGGCATTACATCCAGAGGCCCCAGGAAAGTAGGGCGGAGGCGTCGCGCCAGACGCGGCTTGAGCTATCGCCTAGTACAACGACGATTACATCTTTGCCGGGAC
>QHNK01000131.1 GCA_003218415.1 Verrucomicrobiota bacterium
CGGGGGGTATTTGCATTTCTCACTTACTTCTACGGAAATGGCGGCGCGAAGTTCTGGGAAAAAAGGCGGTAGCGGCGATTGACCCGCCTTCGCTGTTGCTACGGCGCGGCAGGCCTGAACCGCCCCTACCTTGCGATGGCGGCGAGGACGAGAAAGGCGCAGCCGACAATCCCGAAAAGTAGACTCACGATCCAGAATCGCCGTTTCTTCGTAAGCGCGGAAATCGCCGCGATGGCAATTGCGATTTGGAACATGGTCACGCCGTGCGCGAACACTTCGTGCTTGTGAAAGTGTGATTTCGCCGCGGCTTCCTTGTGCTCGGCTTCCGATTTGATCTGTTCCTGCTCTTTCTCGTAACGGTCGCGCTTTGATTGGTCAGATTCGTTAGGCGTGCCGGCGAGCGAGATCTTAGCATCAAGCACCGAAGCCTTGATGCTCTTGGCCTGGTAATAACTCCATTGATCGGACGCTTCGATTTGGTTCATCATCGCTTCGTTCACGTGTCGTCCGGAGAGCAGTCCCGCAATCGCAGCCAGGACCGCAAGGATGGCTGTGCTAAGGGCCACCCATGAAATCCAGGGGGCGCCGATGTGCTCCGCGGTTTCCTTCACTTGCTCGTGCAAATGCTCGAGAGGCACTTCCGACTCTTCCATCGCGAGAGCTTAGGATTGACGAGCGTTGATTCAAGATGGAATCAAACTGACGTCACAATCGTTCGTGCTCTGTACCGCCGAGGCAGTGGGCTGAGTCCCTCGACTCCCACCGCAAAAAACGCTGTCTTTTGACAAGAGCTGCATGGCGCAGCTCGGCCGGAAAGCTGCTTATGAAGGCAAGAGCAAATAGACGGCTCTCAAAACGTCATGAAGAAAGGCAACAGCTATGTTAACCAACCTCATTTCACACGAAAGAACGCCCGCGCATTGCTGGGTAGGGTCGGCGCGCTGCGTCGGGAGCACGCCATAGCGCTGCGTCCCTACCCAGCAATGCGCGCGTATTCCTCCATCAAATAGCGATCGGTCATTCCCGCGACGTAATCGCAAACTGTGCGGTGCAATCCCTCCTTCTCAATCCGTCTCGTCGCTCCATCGCCTAGCCTGTCGGGATCGACAAGGTACGCCTCGAAAACGCGCCGCAGCATCTCGCACGCGCGCCGGTTCACTTCAGAAACGCGCGGATGATAATAAACATTTTGATACAAAAATTTCCGCAGCGCGCGATTCGCTTCGGCTAATTCATCGCTATAGCGAATCAGCGGCGTCATCTGCCGGCGCACGTCATCTGCGCTTTGTACGCCCGATTCGGCAATGGATTTTGCGCTGGCCGCAACGAGGTCGTGCACCTCATTGTCGATGATGTCGCGAATGATTAACTTGTGCAGGTCGGGTTGCCTGGCACCCGCGTAGTTCGCGAGCACAGCATGATGGCTCCTGCGCCAGACCTCGTTTTCTTCCAATTGCGTCGCGCTTAAAATTTCAAAATCGACCGCGTCATCGAGGTCATGACTGTAATAAGTGATCTCGTCCGCAAGATCCGCAACCTGCGCCTCCAATGACGGACAATGATATTTCTCGTCTTCCGGCGCGGGAAACTCATAGGAGGCCTCGTGTTTCCGCAGACCTTCGCGCACTTCGAACGTCAGGTTGAGACCCGGAAAATTCGGATACGGAGTTTCAAGCAGCTCTACCAGGCGTAGACTCTGGCGGTTGTGATTGAAGCCGCCGTGATCGCGCATGCATTCGGCCAGCATCTCCTCGCCCGAGTGCCCAAAAGGCGCGTGCCCCAGATCGTGTGCGAGCGCGATCGCTTCGGCGAGGTCTTCGTTCAACCGTAATGCGCGGGCGATCGTCCGGCTGATCGATGCGACCTCGATAGAATGCGTCAAACGGGTGCGTAAATGGTCGCCTGCGCCATTCAAAAAAACCTGCGTCTTGTATTCCATGCGTCGAAACGCGCGCGAATGGATGATGCGTGCGCGATCCCGTTGAAATTCTGTGCGATAGGCATGGCTCGGCTCGGAGTATTTGCGACCGCGCGATTCGCCCGATTTTTCCGCAAAGGGCGCGAGCACGGCGCGCTCCGTACCTTCCATTTCTTCGCGCGTTTTGCAGTTCGTGACGCTCACTTCTCAGATGAATTATTGGACATGACAAAGTTGATTTGCCAGCGCTCGCGCGCTTGCTAGTTATCGATCTATAATTCCAGGTATCCAAAGTAAATATGCCTAAGAAACATCGCCCGAAAAAACAAATCACTTCCGAACGTCTGCAGCAACTTGGTTTTGCCTACGCGCCGCCGCTGATCATCAGCGCAGCAGTCTCGAACAAGGTTTTCGATGCGCTGGAGAGCGGCGCAAAGACCGTCGAGCAGGTCAGCAAGGAGACTGGCGCGTCGGTGCGCGGTCTGCGCGCGGTCATGGACGCGCTCGTCGGCCTCGACCTCTTGAAGAAAGATCCAAGGAAAAAATATTCGCTTACGCCGGAAAGCGAAGCATTCCTCATCAGCAACAAGCCGGGCACAGTCGCCGGATTTTTCGGCTCGATTCTGCCTCAGCTTAATTCGCGATGGCTACGGTTGAGTGATGCCGTGCGCGACGGGCGACCGGTAGTCGCCGTGAACCAAGAGGCCGAGGGCACGGAGTTCTTCAGTGAACTGGTAGAAAACATCATTCCAATGAGCTACCCCGGCGCACAGAAGCTTGGCGATCACTTGAAGCTGGCGAAGGCGAAAAGCGATGTCTGCGTTCTCGACCTAGCTGCCGGTTCTGGGATTTGGGGAATTGCGCTCGCCCAGAAGTCGCCACGAGTGCGTGTGACCGCAGTCGATTGGGCGGGAATGATTCCTACTACAAAACGCGTCACGGAAAAATTTGGTGTGCGCGATCGGTTCGATTTCGTGGAGGGCGATTTGTTGCAAGCCAATTTTGGCAACGGCTACGATATCGCTACGCTCGGCCATATTTTGCACAGCGAAGGCGAACAACGAAGCCGCCAGTTGCTCAAGAAAACCTTTGGCGCGTTGAAACCGGGCGGCACAATCGCCGTCGCTGAATGGCTCGTGAACGACCGGCGCACCGAGCCGACGCATTCGCTCATGTTCGCCGTGCAGATGCTCGTCAACACAGAGCACGGCGACACTTTCAGTTTCAACGAAATTAAGAGCTGGCTAGAAGACGCCGGATTCAAAAAGGTTCGCAAGCTGGAAGCGCCCGGGCCGTCGCCACTCGTTCTCGCGACAAAACCTTCGTGACGCAGACAATCCTGTCTGCGTCGATTTCAAGGGGGGCGATCTCCAGATCGCCCCAGCGGCGGACTTGAGACCGCCGCTCCTTGCAAGACGGTCGCAGGCACGATTGCCTGCGTCACGAAATCGTCTTCCCATTCGCACAGCGAACTGCTTTTATAGTCCCCATGAAAGAGGTAAAACCGAAATCGCGCGGCAAGACCAAGGGGCGACCGATTCGCAAAGATCCTAGGGGGGATACGCCGTACAGCAAACCTGCCCTTCGTAGCGACGCATTTGTCAAAGCGTTAACCGACGCGAAAGCGTGCCTGAAAAATCCGGAAGATCTGCAAGTGCTCTTCAACGAAGCAGCGAAGAAGGCGGCGGCAGTTCCCAAAGAGCCGTTTAAAGAATGCTGGCCTTATCTCCAAACGATGCTGCGATTAATCCGCGCGCACCATCGCGGGGAATACGATCGGGTCCCGAATGACGCGCTGTTGTGGATCGTTGCTGCTCTCAATTACCTGGTCGATCCGTTCGATTTGATCCCCGACAAGACGCCATTTCTCGGTTTCGTGGATGACGCGACGGTCATCGAATTTGTAACCGATAAAAACCGGCAAGCGCTGGACGACTTCATGACATGGGAAACAGCAAGCGCCGGCGCTGCGCTCTAATATTCCCTTTTTCAGACCAATAGCAGCGCCGGGTTTTCCAAAAGGTGGCGGAGTTCTTTCAGATACTCTGCGCCAAGGGCGCCGTCGATGACGCGGTGGTCACAGCTCATCGTGAGCGACATGCGGTGGCCGACCACGATTTGGTCGCAATCGTCGATCACCGGAACCTTCGTGATCTTGCCAACGGCAAGAATGAATCCTTGCGGCGGATTGATGACAGCCGAGAAACTGTCGATCCCCATTCCGCCGAGATTTGAGACGGTGAACGTGCCGCCTTGAAATTCCTCCGGCTTCATTCGCTTGTTGCGCGCGCGATGCGCCAAATCCTTGGCCAGTTCGCTGATCTCGCGGAGCGATTTGTTTTGCGCGGCGCGAATGACTGGCGTCAACAGCCCGTCTTCAATCGCCACCGCAATCCCGAGATCGACATCGGCATATTGGACGATGGCGTCGCCATCGAATGAAGCATTTACTCGCGGCACTTTGACTGCGGCTTGCACCGCGGCTTTTAGAACGAAGTCGTTCACCGTGATCTTCGAAGCCTCCGCGCTTTCGCCCGCGGATTTCAACTCCTGGCGCGCTTCCATAAGCGGCCCGGCATTAACCTCGATGGTGAGATAAAAATGCGGAACCGGACCAAGGCTTTCGACCAGCCGTTGCGCAATGATTTTGCGCATCCCGGAAAGTTGAATACGGGCGCTTTCGCCAGCGTTAACGGCAGCCGGGACGGAAGGTTTTGGAGCGGCGGCTTTTGATTTCGCCGCCGCGCGCACGTCGGTCTCCGTGACACGACCTTCCGGGCCTGTGCCTTTCACGTTCGATAGATCAACACCGAATTCAGCCGCGATTCGCCGCGCCACGGGCGACGCTTTTACTCGCGCTTCCTCGGGCTTTTCAGCGGCTGGCGGTCGCTCTTCAGCTTCAGGTTCTTTCTTTTCCGCCTTCGGTGGCGCGGCCTTTTTCTTTTCTTTCTCTTCCGCTTTCGGCGCCTCCGGCTTTTCTTCCTCTTCCTTCGGTTTCTGTTTTTCCGTCTCCTCTTCTTTCGCTTCGAGCTTTTTCTCCTTTTCTTCCTTTTCTTTCGGCTTAGGCGCTTCTTCGCCCTCACCACCGATGAACGCGATCTTGTCGCCGACGTTTACCTTGCCACCTTCTTCGACGTAAATTTCGGTGAGCGTCCCATCCTCAGGCGATTCCCATTCCATCGTCGCCTTGTCGGTCTCGATTTCGGCGAGCACTTGGCCAGCAGAAACTTGATCGCCCTTCTTTTTCTTCCACGCGACGAGAGTGCCCTCGGTCATCGTGTCGCTCAGCTTGGGCATTTGGATTTCGGGCATGGGATTCGTTAACGCGTTAAAGCGTTGAAGCGGAGATCGAGCATCATGCGTAGCAAACCTGTTTCACGGCAGCGATGAGTTTTTCCGCGTTCGGGAGCACAGCGTGCTCGAGCCGCTCGTTGTAGGGCATTGGAACATCTTCCTGTGATACGCGGATGATCGGCGCGTCGAGCGCATCGAAAATGTTTTTCTGAATCCGGTAACAAACTTCTGCGCCCACGCCGCAAAACGGATGATCTTGTTCGACTATCACGACGCGATGCGTCTTTGTAACCGAATCGAAAATCGCCTTCTCATCCAGCGGTTTGATCGAACGAAGATCGACAATTTCCGCGGAGATGTCCTCCTCTTCGAGTTGTGCCGCGACTTTGAGCGCGAGCGGAACCGTCTGCGCGTAACAAATAACCGAGACGTCGCTGCCTTCGCGTTTCACGTCGGCTTTGCCAAGCGGAATGAGCAATTCTTCATCCGGCGGCTCGACCATTCCCTTCGAGCTGTAGAGCAACTCGGCTTCCAGAACCAGCACCGGATTGTCGTCGCGCACGGCTGTTTTGAGCAGCCCTTTTGCGTCGCGCGGCGTGGCCGGGGTGCAAACTTTGAGGCCGGGCACGCTGGCGTAAAAGTTTTCCGTCGCGTGCGAATGCGTGGCGCCAAGCTGGTGCGCCGGTCCGTTCGGGCCGCGAAACGTGATGGGAATATTGAATTGGCCGCCTGACATCGTGAACATGTTCGGGGCGTTGTTCACGACCTGATCGAAGGCTACGAGCGAAAAGCTGAACGTCATGAACTCAATAATCGGCCGCAATCCGACCATCGCCGCGCCGACTCCGAGGCCGGCAAACCCGTTCTCGCTGATTGGAGTGTCAATGATCCGACGCGGCCCGAAGCGCTGAAGCAAGCCCTGGCTCACCTTGTATGCGCCCTGATATTCGGCGACTTCCTCGCCCATCAGAAAAACATTTGGATCCCGCTCGAGTTCTTCCGCGAGCGCTTCATTGAGTGCCTGACGATAAGTGATTTCTCTCACGGCTTTGCTCCGTCGGCATATGTGTAATCGTAGAGTTTTTCGAGCGGCGGCTGGGGACTTTGCTCAGCGAATTTCACGGCGACCAGAACCGTTTCCTTCGCCTGCTTATCGAGCCGGTCAAATTGTTCGTTAGTCAATTTTCCCTCGCGCGTGAGCTGAGCGCGCAGACGCGTGATTGGATCGTCGAGGCGATATTTTTCCAGCTCCTCCTTCGTTCGATAACTTGCTGGGTCCGACATCGAGTGGCCGCGGTAGCGATAAGTTCGTGCTTCCAGAAACGCTGGATGAGGCTCTTTGCGAATGGAATCGACGACCTCGGCAATCTTGTCGCGCACCTCGCGAAAATTCATTCCATCGACGATTTCTCCCGGGATGTCGTAGCCTTCCGTGCGATCGACAATTTGTTTCAGTGAGGTCGATCTCTTCACCGAGGTGCCCATGGCGAAAAGATTGTTCTCGCAAATGAAAACGATAGGCAATCTATACAGCGCGGCCAGATTTAACGCTTCGTGGAACGCTCCCTGATTGATTGCGCCATCGCCAAAGAAGCAAAGCGTGACACGATCTTCTCCCCGGTACTTGATGGCAAAAGCCATCCCAACCGCCAGTGGAACATGCGCAGCGACAATGGCGTGGCCGCCGTACATGTGATTTTTCCTGTCGAAAAAATGCATTGAACCACCAAGTCCACGCGAGCAGCCGGTCTCTTTTCCAAAAAGCTCCGCCATGCACGCGTCCGCGCTGGTGCCGCGGGCGAGCGCATGAGCATGATCACGATAAGCGGTGATGATGTAATCGTCGTCCCGTACCGCAGCCACCGCGCCGGTCACCACTGCTTCCTGACCGATGTAAAGATGACAAAACCCGCCGATCTTCTGCGCTTGATACTGCTGGCTGGCGCGTTCCTCGAAACGCCGGATCAACAGCATCAGCGAGAGCATCTCGACTTCGTCGCGCTGCTCTCCCGGCTGCATGGCGGTCACCCCGCAGCGACGGGGCGGAACCGCGCGGCGCGGCCTCGCGATCTCTCCATGCTTCGCCCCAAATTCATACAAATAACAAACAGCAAAGTGAACAGAAAATCACTGATGATGGAGTTGCGGAAAAACATCCAGCTCGGCGTCGCGCTGTATTGAGGCAATCCCACCGTGAGCGCTTGAACGAGTCCTGCGAAATTTTTCGCGTAACCAGGACCGCTCAACCAGGAGAATGCGTTGGTAATTGCGTAGAAAATTGTCGATCCAACAATGGAAGCCGGCAAAAGTGTCTTCAGGGATGCGCGATTCTGAAGCAGAACTCCGAGCCACCCGACCAGCGCGAGCGCTGCATAGCGAACAAGAATCTGGGGATCGAACAGCGGCGCGCCGTACCGAAAATTAATTACGACATCGGAAATAAAAAGCGTAACAAGCGGCACCGAGAATTTGTATTTCTTTGGAAAGTATGCGGCGCTGCAGAGCGCGATTGCCGCGAGCGGAGCGAAGTTCGAAAGCCAGCTCGCACCGGAATGAATCAAGAGGCCCGTCGTGACCCGATAAGCGACGGCCGAAAAAACGAGAAGAAGAGCGGGGATCATTCCACAGAATCTATCCGGCCGGTGCGATATGCAAAGAGCATTTACTGTAGCCGCGTCTCTGTGAGACGCGCGGAGAGCGCGCGTTGCAAACACACCGGCGCGTCGCCTCGCACAGCGAGGCGGCTACAGCTACCTACTTCGCCGCGGCGAGCGCTTTGTTGAGCCGCGCTTTGCGACGATGGGCTGCGTTTTCGTGAATGATACCGCGCTTGGCCGCTTTATCGATTGCCGAGATTAACGCGCGGATTTGATCCGCGTTGGGCTCTTGGGTGGAACCCACCTGCCTCTGTATGGTCCGCAGACGTGTGACAACACTGCGATTGCGAAGCATGCGCTTCATCCTTTGCCGGGCGCGTTTGGCAGCTGATCTGGTATTAGCCATTGTCGATCAAAAATTTTGTGGACCAGGCCCGCGCCGCGCCGGAGGCCGAAGGTTACAAGCGTTTGCCCAATGCGAGCTTCGCTTTTTGTCGCTCGGCAGCGAGCGCTCCACCCATTCGCATTTGCTCGGTGCTGAGTGTGCCCGAAGCAGATGTTGGTTCAGGCTGCTGCTGGCTATTCGGTTTTTCGTTCTGCACGACCAACGTAGTACTGGCCGACGTCGGCCGCGCCTTTGGCACTTTGGGCAAACGGTCGGGAGTGATTTGCACCAGCGCCCCCAGCGGAACTTGATTATAGAGCACCGCGACGTCGTCGGCTTTCATTCTGATGCAACCATAGCTGGCTGGCCGGCCGATTGTCTTTTCTTCCGGCGTGCCGTGGATGTAGATGCAGCGGTGAAAGGCCTGCGCGTTTTGGGCTTCAAGTCCGTTTAGCCAAATTATCCGTGTCGTCACCGGATCCCGCCCGGGAGCATTGGGCTGGAGAATTTCGCCGGTCCACCGCCGATTGTGAAAGACGGCGCCGACTGGCGCGTTATCGCCGATCTTTTTCGCGACCATCAGATAACCGAGCGGTGTGGTCATTCTTCCTCGAAAATCACCGACTCCGTACTTGGACGTCGAGACCGGATAAATTGCCACTCTCCCGCCATTCTCGAGAAGCATCAGCTTCTGATCGCGGATACTGATTACCACACGATGGGACGTATCGAGCTGTGTGAGCTGTGTGGCAGAAAATGCCGGCGCGATCGAAACCAGACTAAAAATTACAGCCAACAGCCGAAACATGCGCAACCTCTTACCCGATAATTCGGGTTTTGTCACGCGGGAATTGCGGCGCTTGTGCGTGAGCTGTCAAAATTGATTTTTGACCAGCGACTGCCGAATGAAGAAAGGCAAACGTAAAGGAAACCGCCCTGGAACATCAGCAGGAACGGCACTGAGAAGAACTGGCCGTGCACAATGGCGAACACCACGAAGTAACTGAAATAGATGGCGAAGGCCAGTTCCAGCAGGGGAAGTGTTGACTTGAGCGGCCGGTACTTGCAGGTGCGCCAGTGCTGCGATTTGCGTTCAATGCCGTACTTCGGCGTACGCGTGAAGTCGGATTTGTGATTGATGAGCGCTTCCAGCACCGCTCGCGCGTTATTGAGCGAGAGACCAATTCCCAAGGCGAGCAGGCATGGCAGAAAAAGAATCTCTCTCATCCACGTCCGTGGATGCAACTCGCGCTGGGCGCAAACATAGAAAGCGGCGACTGATGCCGACGCTGCAAGAAAGATGGGAATGTCGATAAGCACCGTGCGCACCCAGCCGCCCTGAGGCCCTCCCGTCGAGGGATGTAAAAGAACACACAGAAAGGCAAGGAGAAGGTAAGCGAAGTTGGACATCAAATGCCCCGTGGCCTCGAGCTTGATTGGAAACGGAAGCCGACTGCGCCAGATCGTGGGCAACAATTTTTTACAGGTCTGCACCGAACCCTTGGTCCAGCGATGCTGCTGAGACTTGAAACCATTCATGTCCACCGGCAACTCCGCAGGAGTGACCACATCTGAAAGATAAATGAATTTCCAGCCTGCCAGCTGAGCGCGATAGCTCAGATCAAGGTCCTCGCATAGCGTATCATATTGCCAGCCCCCACTTTGTTCGATGCAGGAACGCCGCCAGAGACCGGCGGTTCCATTGAAATTAAAAAAACGGCCGCTGCGGCTACGTGCAGTTTGCTCAAGCAAGAGGTGTCCATCCAAAAAAATCGCCTGCATGCGCGTGAGCAATGAATACCCACGGTTCAAATGGCCCCACCGGGTCTGGATCATTCCCACTTTAGGATCGGTGAAGAAATGGATCGTGCGTTTTAGTAAGTCTCTTTGCGGGACAAAATCGGCGTCCAGAATACAAACGAACTCGCCCTCTGCAGCTTCAAGCCCTACCGCCAGTGCGCCGGCTTTGAAACCGGTGCGATCAACCCGATGAATACGCTGAACATTGAACCCACGCTGACGCAGTTCCTCTACGCAGGAGGCGGTGATTTCACGGGTCTCATCGGTTGAATCGTCCAGCACCTGAATTTGCAAACGCTCTCGCGGATAATCCAGTTCGCTCACCGAACGGAGCAACCGTTCGGCAACGTACACTTCGTTGAAAATTGGCAACTGCATCGTGACCTTCGGAAGTTGTTCAAAATAATGGGCCGGCACCGGGGCCCGCTTGCGGTTTTTCAGGTAGAGATAAATGATGAAGTAGCGATGGACGCCATATGCAGAAAGGCCCATGAGCACGCTCAGATAGCAAACCGTCCAAATGATATGTCCGACACTTCCTTGCATAGGAGTTTCTATGGCCGCCAATCGTTGAGCCAGTAAGGGCGTCATGATGGCGTTTTCAGCGGTTGCGTCAATCCAAAAATCACGTGTTTGCCTGTAAAAACCGCGGTCATATTGTGTTGATACGCAGTGGTCTCCTATCGCTCTTCGTAATTGCGGGAGTAATCGGTTTGGGCAATCTCTTTGGCCGCTGGCCAGCCTACCGCTGTTTTAAAAAAATACGCTGCCTAAAGCCGTTCAACATCTCCCGACATTCGCCCTTGCCTGAGAGGGTCAGCAAGGTAACCGTGATAGGCCAATTTGTTTTCGCAAAAGGCAGGCATGCAGCTGGGAGATACAATAACGAAACGAAGGCGCGACCGTTTCGAGCGTTTCACGATCATCTTTCCTATTCTTCTGGCGGGATGGATCCCGTCCGTCCTGACGCTAATTGTTTCCTACACCATCCTGCGCGATACCCTGGAATCCCGAATCCTGCGCGACAGGCAAACTCTGATCCAATTGGTTGGCCATCTGGTCGGCCACGATCTCAGCCGCAGTAGTGCCATCATTAACTATTATCAGACGCTCCCCGAAGTTACGAGAGTTCTGAGCGCGGCAAATCCGACGCCCGTGGCTCAGCCATGGCTCAACTCGGCATTTTATTCGCACCCCAATATCGACGGAATGTTTTTAACCGCACCTGACGGTGCCTTAATTGCATCGATCCCGACAGCGCCCGAGATGGTCGGAAAGGATTTTGGGGCCAGTTACTGGCGCGAACAAGCGGCGGAATCCAACGAAGCCGTGGTCTCGCCAGTTCATTCCCGGCTGACGGATAACCGGCTGGTCACCAATATCGTCGCAGCTGTGCGCACGCCCGACCGAAGAATTCTCGGCTACGTTGGTGACTCGGTCCTCGTGGAAAGAATTGGCCGGCGTTTGTCCACGATCGAATTTTCCGACCGGTTTCTGTTCGAAGTTCTCGATCAAAACGGCGTCGCCCTTTTCGCGAATGATTTTAAGCCGAACCCCAGTGTGACTTCCCCGGGGGGTGGCGTGTTGATCAAGGAAATCCGCCAAAATAAAGCCGGACATTTCGAAGAGCACGGCAACCTCTACTCATTCAGTCCGATCGAGAACACCGGTTGGGTGGCAGTCGTGGAACAGCCGAAAGCCCTGGCTTACAAACCGGTTCACGATCTGCTGGGGCGGATGACGTTGCTGACAGCGTGGCTGGTCGTCCTTACGGCGGTCTTCGCTTGGCTGGGCAGCAGGTTTTATCAGCGCCAGATGGAATCCAAGCAACGGCTGGAGCGTGAGGTCATCTTCAATGAGAAAATGCTGGCGAACATGCCGAGCGGAATCGCTTTTGTCGATCCAACTTCCCGCCGCTTTCTTCACGCCAACGATGCTTTTGCGCGCATGGCCGAACGCTTTGGAGACCTGCCTGCCAGCGGCCGCGACATCACGGAGATCACCTATGACGATGTGAAGATTGCGCCCCCCGGAGCGATTGAGAGAGTGCTTACCTTTGGAACGCCATTTCACCTGACTGAGCACCCGTTGAAAGATAAGACCGGAGTGACGCACTTTTTGGACATTAATCTGCTCCGGCTACAGGGGGCCCAGGAGACCATTCAGGGCGTGCTTTATCTGGTGGAAGACAAGACGCGCGACGTCACATTGCGCCAGGAGTTGATTGCCGCAGATGCTGCCAAGGATCAATTCCTGGCACTTTTGTCGCACGAGCTGCGCAGCCCCCTCATGCCGGTAATTGCGATGGTAGGGGAGCTGGAAGCCGAAGTGCCAGATTCCCAGCCTGTCAAAGAAGCGCTCGAGGTCGTCCGGCGCAACGTTGAGCTGGAAGCGCGGTTAATTGACGATTTACTCGACGTGACTCGTATCTCGAAAGGCAAACTGCAATTAAGCTTTGAGACTATTTGCGTGCACCAAATCCTGCAGCGCGCTTACGAGATATGTCGAAAAGAAGTCGAAGCGAAGAATCTGGAAGTGGAATTTCACTTTCGCGCTGCTCACACCCATGTGGAGGGCGATCCGGCGCGATTGCAACAGGTCTTTTGGAATCTGATCAAGAACAGCGTGAAATTTACTCCTGAAAGAGGTCGAATCACTATTGAGACCCTTAACCCGGCGCCGGATAAAATTGAGGCCCGCGTCATCGACACCGGCATCGGCATCGAACAGGAAAAAATCGACAAGATCTTTAACGCATTCGAGCAGGGCCAGGCTGAAATCACGCGCCGCTTTGGAGGCCTCGGGCTTGGCCTGGCCATTTCGAAGGCGTTGATCGACGCGCACGGCGGAAAGATCCGGGCGCAAAGTCCCGGGAAAGACCAGGGCGCCACCTTTTCAGTGGAACTAAACACGGTGTTGACTCCGATCAGTCGCGACGGCGAGAGCCAAGATCAACCGGCGGGTCCGGAACGAGAACTGGCTGTTTCAAAGCATCGGCGCGTCCTGCTCGTGGATGACCATTACGACACTTGCATCGGAATGAAAAGGATGCTGGAACGCCACGGCTACGAAATTACGGTAGCCCATTCTGCTGAACAGGCCGTGGAGAAAATGTGCACACAGGATTTCGACCTGCTCATCAGCGACATCGGATTGCCGGATCGCAGCGGTTATGAATTAATGCGTCAAGTACGCCTCAAGAAGGATTTGCCCGCAATTGCGCTCAGCGGCTTTGGCAGCGAACACGACGTAAACCAAGCCAGGGAGGCAGGCTTTTCTGAACATCTCACCAAGCCGATCAATTTTGAGCGCCTGGAGAAAACGATCCAGAATTTGCTCTCGTAAGCTACTCTCCGCTTGGTACCCCGGCTTCTGTTTTCGTGTTGCGCTCTGCTGCCTCTTTCAGCTGGCGTGAGAGCTTCTCAACGCGCTGACGCATGATTTTGCCAACCTTAAATTTCACCGTCGCGCGCGGTGGAATCACAAAACTGCTACCGGGCTGATTGGGGTTGCGTCCAACGCGCGGTTTTGTCAGGCGCGGCTGAAAAACGCCAAAATTGCGCAGTTCAACCGGGATGTTGTTAGCAAGGCTGTCGGTGATTTTGTCTAGCGTGCGCTGGACGACGTCAAAGACTTGATGCTGAACCATGCCGGTTTGGTTGCTGATAGAAACGACGATGTCGCGCTTGGTTAACTTTGACATATCTATTTAATAATCGTTCCATGCGGCTGCGGCGGTGGCCACGGATCACAAAAACAATAAAATTTTAATAGCCTAAGGTGTTCGAAAAGAACACGAAACGCAACTGGCTTCGCCACGTTGAAGCGTTGAAACGGCGCGGCGCTTCAAGGAGTGACGGCTTCCCAGCGTCATGTCCCTGCGACGGCTGCCCAAGCCCTCGTTCCTTGTGAACGCTTCAACTCTTCAACGCTTTAACGAATCCTGTCTGCCTGGCCAATTCTCACGTGCAGGCGGGGCGGGATAATCATCCGGCGCGGTCTCGTGCGCGGTGCGAAAATGCACTTTTGCCACCTCACGCAATGCGCCTGGCCCGTTCATTTCCACCAGCTTTCTGGCGCTCTCTTTTACGCCCGGCGATACTCCGCGCTGCAATCGCAGGCCGAGCTCTTTGCTTTTGCGGTCCAGCCAGTTGATGAACGCCTCGCGCGCAACGATCGAAGCCGCCGCGACCGCAATGTCCGATTCGGCTCTCGGACGCTGTTCGATGGCAATCTTGCGCCCGTGCTTTAGTAATGATGCTCGGATCACCCCAGCGTCCGCGAACTGGTCCGATAACGACCGCAGGCATCCCGGCTTTCTCGCCAGCAAATTCTCGATCACACGCGCGTGTCCCCACCCGAGCAACCGGTTTAGATTGCCAAACTTCTCGTAAAGCTCGTTGTATTTGGCCGGGCCGATCAGAACTGTTTCCACCAGACCCAGCGAACTTTTCCGAATCATATCCGCCAGCGTGCGAATGCGCGCATCAGAGCCGATCCTTTTGCTGTCCACCACGCCGGCATCGAGAAATTTGCGCGCAATTCCGGGATCGACATAGACGCCCGCAATCACAAGCGGCCCGAAAAAATCTCCTTTCCCACTCTCGTCCACCCCGAAATGCGGCTGAAACATTTCCGGTGAGTGCACTTCTTCGTAGCCCAGTTTCGCCTCACCCAGAATCTTCGGTTCCAGCTCGAACTGAACGAACTCTTCCACGCCGCGACCTTGCACCAGCACCTTCGGCCCCTTCTCATAAACCGCCACGCTTAACTTGTTTTGCTGCGCGAAGAAAATTGTCCACTGCTTCGGCGAAAATTCGAACCCGAGCTCTTCCAGCAACGCGCGAAGCTTTGTTGCCTGCTCTTTCGTCAGCGGATGGGTGTATGAATTCATTGAGCCACAGATTAACACAGATGAAACACAGTTTGCATGCATGCCGAATTAGCTGGCGAGACATTATCAATCATCTGTGTTAATCCGTGTCCATCTGTGGCCTTTCCAAAAGCTGAATTCCGCCGCGCATTGACTACGTGGTATCGCAAACACGGACGTGACTTGCCCTGGCGTCGAACGCGAGACCCATACGCAATCCTCGTGTCCGAGTTCATGCTCCAGCAAACTCAGGTTGCCACCGTGATTCCTTATTACCATGAGTGGCTCAGGCAATTTCCTGATTTCGCTGCACTAAATCGCGCTTCCGAAAACGATATTCTGCGCGCCTGGCAAGGACTCGGCTATTACGCTCGTGCGCGAAATCTTCACGCCACCGCAAGGGCCGTCGTAGATCGATTTCGCGGACGCTTTCCGCGATCAATCGAGCAAATGCAGCGACTCCCTGGAATCGGGAAATACACCGCGCACGCCATCGCCAGCTTCGCCTTTGATCAAGCAGTTCCGATTATCGAAGCCAACACTGCGCGCGTGTTGGTGCGCATTCTTAATTTTCGCCGCCCGATCGATCGAAGGGGCGGCCGGGAAAAACTTTGGGAGCATGCGGCCACTCTTGTTCCAGAGCGCTCCGCGCGCATTTACAACTCTGCGCTCACAGATCTTGGCGCGCTCGTTTGTCGGCCTCGCCGACCGCGATGCGGCATCTGCCCCGTCAAAAAACTTTGTCGCGCGAAAAATCCGGAGACTCTCCCCACGAAGAAAGAACGGCCTCCGATGGAACGGTTGACCGAAAATCATGCGCTCATCATTCGGGCCGACAGGATTCTGCTTGAGAAAGCAGACAGACGCTGGCGCTGCATGTGGATTTTACCTCGGCTGCAAAGGACACCGCTAAATCGACGGCCGATCTACAGATCGATTTTTCCGTTCACAAATCATCGCGTCACCTTGAACGTTTACACCCAATGCACGCAAAAGATCGACGATCATTCACAACGTTGGATCAGAGTGGATTCACTGGACTCGATCCCGATCCCTTCTCCACACCGAAAGGCGTTGCGACATCTTCTCAACGAAGCAATAGCAGCACGATCACGCCGGCAGCGGTCGTCAGGATCGTAATCGGGATACCGAAGCGCGCGCAATCCCAGAAGCCGACTTCCAGATGTTCGCGCGCAGATTCCACGACGATCATGTTCGCAACCGAGCCGATGATCGTGAGATTGCCGGCGAACGTCGTCGCCAAGGCGAGCACTTTCCACATCAGCACTGGTTCGACAAAACGCGTGATCCATTTCCCCGCAACAAGCACAAATGGCACGTTCGAAAAAATGTTCGAGCCGGCGACGGAGAACCACGTCAGGTTCCAAGTCTGCGTAGGCGCGCTTGACCCGAAAACGGGTTGCAGATGCCGATAAATCGCATCGGGCAAACCGGTGTCGCTCAGTCCATCAACAACGACAAACAGGGCCGCAAAAAACACCAGCAAATGCCAATCGACGAGCTTCAGCACTTCATGCGTATCGCGGCGCGCAAGCACCATCACCAGCGAGCGCGGTCCATGCCAGGTTTAGCCCGGCAAGGAAACAAGCGAAGATCGCCACAAACACGGCGCAAACAATGGCGAACAAGCCGTGGTCTAGTTTCGGAATCGCGTGAAGTTCCCGTTCGATCACAACTGCCCGCAGCGCACTCCGAAAACCGAAACGCAAAATGACAAAGTTGATCGCGAGTCCAACGATCGCCGCCGGGGCGAGCGATCGAGAAAACTGCGAAAACGGAATATGCGAAAAATGCCCGATGATCATGTTTTGCGGATTACCTACGAGCGTGGCGACGCTGCCAATGTTAGCACTGGTCGCGAGTGCGATCAGATACGGTAGCAGCGGAAGTTTGCCGCGCCGGATCACTGCTATGACGAGCGGCGTCAACATCAGGCTAATCGTGTCATTGACGAGCAACGCCGAGAGGATTCCTGATGTAAGTGTGACGTAGAGCAACAACCGCTGTGGCGTGCGCGAAAAACTCAACACCCGCTCCGCAGCCCACTCGAAAAAATGCGCCAGATAAAGATACGCGGATACCAACATCATCGCCAGCAGCAGCACGATCGTGTCGTAATTGACCGCGCGATATGCGCGCTCCGGCGGTCATCACTCCTGTCGAAACCATCAACACCGCGCCGAGCAGAGCGGCTGCCGGTCGATTCAATGGCAGAATCTTAAGCTGCCGACCGCTGATGAGCACGTAAGTGATCCCGAAGATCACCGTCGCGACGAGTTCCTTCTCGAAATGATTCACACTGCTGCAAACGGATCATTCGCTCGTCGTGGGCGCAATGTTATTCGAACCAAACAAACCTTGAGGGTTGAGCGTTGAGCGTTTCTCTGCGATAAGCTTTTGCATCGAGATATGCGGAGCATGACTGGATACGGTCGCGCCGAGACCGATCACGCCGGGACGAAATTTAGCGTCGAACTGAATTCTGTGAACCGGAAGCAGAGCGACGTTGTGATCAATTTACCGCGCGACCTGGCCGAACTCGAACCGCGTATTCGTCAGACGATTAACGAAAATATTTCGCGCGGCCGGACCAATGCCACCGTCACCCTTCATACTGGCGCAGACGGTGCGCGAAACCTGGCGCTAAACACGGAACTTGCCCGCTCGTATCACGAAGCGATGCGCGCCTTGCAAAAGGAGTTAAACGCGCCGGGCGAGATCACTATCAGCACGATTTTGCAAGCGCCCGGTGTGATGCGGTTCCCGGAAGAGGCCGTGAAGGCGGAAGAAGCATGGCCGGCAATCGAACGGGCGCTGCGCGCCGCGCTTGCCGATTTAGTCAAAATGCGCGAGCGCGAAGGCAAACATTTGGCCAAGGATTTAATTCATCGGCTTAAGGCGATCCGGAAAAAACTCAAGGAGGTTCGCGCGCTTCATCCCGACGTCGTGAAACGATATCGCGCTGCGCTGCTCGACCGTATTGAAAAAGCCGGGCTGCCGATCGCCAGCGATGACGAACGTGTGCTCAAGGAAATCTCCTTCTTTGCCGACCGGTCGGACGTCTCGGAGGAGTTGACACGCCTCGACAGTCACCTCGCTCAGTTCGCTCATCATTTGCGCAGCAAAGAACCGGTCGGGCGCACACTGGAATTCATCACCCAGGAAATTTTTCGCGAGCTCAACACGCTTGGCGCAAAAGCGAATGACGCCGCTATTTCGCAACGCGTCATCGCCTCCAAAGCCGAACTGGAGAAGGTCCGGGAGCAACTTCAAAACCTTGAGTAAACAGTTCAGCCGCCACGGAATTCTCTTCGTCATATCTGCACCATCGGGCGCGGGCAAGACAACCCTGGTTGAAGCGCTCCGGAAAACTTCCAATCTTTTTTATTCCGTCTCCTGCACCACGCGGGCGCCGCGCGTCGGTGAAATCGACGGAGAAAACTATCAGTTTCTATCGAGTGCTGATTTTCGCGCGCGAGTCGAAGCCGGTGATTTTCTCGAGCACGCGCGGGTGCACGGAGATTATTACGGCACACTGCGCGAGCCGGTGCTGAACAATTTGAACAACGGCACGGATGTCTTGCTCGACATCGACATACAGGGCGCCGCCACCATCCGCAACTGCGGTGATCCGATCATTCGCGAGGCTCTGACGGATGTTTTTATTATGCCGCCCAACCTGGAAGAATTGCGTCGCCGCTTGCACAAACGCGGCACCGAGACTGAGGAGCAGATCAAACGACGACTGGAGACCGCGACACGAGAAATGGAATTGTGGCGCGATTACCGCTACACTATCGTTAGCGGGTCAATCGAAGAGGACTTGGAAAAAGTCCGCCACATCATGGCTGCAGAAAGTTGTTTGAGCCGGCGGTTGAGGCCGAAATAACTCGCAAAACTATTCCCGCTTAGTCTTGTCGATTTAAGATGGAAAAAAATTCCAAGCGCAGACTTGAAAAAACCAGCGCCCGAAAAGTGGTGCGCATTCCGGCTGGAAAAAAATCCGTCGTGCTTGGCGTTACAGGATCGATCGCAGCGTATAAATCTGCTGAGCTGGCGAGTCTGCTTGTCAAACAGGGCCACGAAGTCTTTGTCGTCATGACGCTAGACGCGACCGAATTCATTTCGCCGCTGACGTTGCAAACGCTTTCCAAAAATCCGGTGACGACCAGCTTCTACGATGAAAAAGAAAATTGGCGACCCGGTCACATCGACCTTGCGGATCGCGCGAACCTGCTCCTGATCGCGCCCGCCACCGCGCACATCATCGCCGAGCTTGCGCACGGTCTGGCGGGTCATCCGCTCGCCGCCATTGCGCTCGCCACGCGCGCGCCGATTCTGATCGCGCCCGCCATGAATGGAAAAATGTGGCAACATCACGCCACGCAGGAGAACGTCGAAAAACTTAAAGCGCGCGGTGTCGAATTTATCGGGCCGGAAGAAGGAATGCTGGCGTGCGGTTACGAAGGCATTGGCCGGCTTTGGAAAGTGAACGACATCGCTTTCCGCGCCGAGTTTCTGCTCGCGCGTCAGGAAAATTTGATCGCGTGAGATTTCTCGTCACGGCCGGGCCGACGCGCGAGCCGATTGATCCGGTTCGTTACATTTCGAATCGCTCATCAGGGAAAATGGGCTACGCCATCGCCGAAGCGGCGCTCGATGCCGGCCACGATGTTATCGTGATTTCCGGTCCCGTGAACATCGAGCCGCCGGGCGGCGCCAAATTGGTTTCCGTTTCCACCAGCGACGAAATGTTCGCTTCTGTCCACCGGCATGCAGACAACTGCGACGTATGCGTCCTGTGCGCCGCCGTGGCGGATTACAAGCCGGTAAAAGCTTCGCGGACAAAAATTAAGAAGCGCGGCGCAAAATTTTCACTGGACTTGGTTCCCACGCGCGACATTCTCGATTCGTTAGGCCACCGGCAAGACCGCCAATTCTTTCTTGTCGGTTTCGCTGCGGAAACAAATGACATGGAAGAAAACGCCGCTCGGAAACTGCGCGAAAAAAAGTGCGACATCATGGTCGCGAACGACGTGAGCGGCGCAAATTCGGCAATGGAAAGCGACGTGAATGAGGTGACGATTCTCTTTCAAAACGGCGAACGACAGAAAATTTCGTGCGCGCCGAAGAAAATTATCGCGCGGGAGCTCGTAAAAATTTTTCAAAATTCCCAACAAAAATGTTTGACAAAAAAACTGTGATGATTACTGAACGCAATGAAGTGAAGTTCATTCCCAACTCTTCACCAAGTTCCGCACGTTGCGGATCGAAAGGGGTGAATTAGTCGATGGCAAAAAGAAAAGCAGCAAAGAAAAAAGCAGCGAAGAAAAAAAGGCATTAAGCCTGACGCTTCATTAACGACTCCGAATTTCCTCGGAGTCACAACTCCTAACTTCAACCCGGGAGGAGAATTTATTTTCCTCCCGGTTTTTTTCGCATGCGCTCTGTCATCCCGAGCCGCAACAGACGGCGAGGGATCTCACAATCGAAGCGTACGATTGCGCAATTCCATTAAGTGTAACCAGTGAAGTTATGAGAGATCCCTCGCTGCGCTCAGGATGACCCACGTTGCTTGCGCTTGGTTTCAACTTCATTTCCGCTGTGCACTTTGTGTTCTTTGTGCGACGTAATCATTCATGAAGCATTACCTCGAT
Source organism: Verrucomicrobiota bacterium (assembly GCA_003218415.1). GTDB lineage: Bacteria > Verrucomicrobiota > Verrucomicrobiia > Chthoniobacterales > UBA10450 > Udaeobacter. Next base: position 20,546 of record QHNK01000131.1, read on the forward strand.
ACGGCCGAAGAGGCCGCACGCGGGGCGGGCAAGTTGCTTCGCCAAAATTTCCGGCGGCAGCAGCGGGTCAATGCGGTCGCAGCGCACGATCTGAAACTCGAGATCGATATCCAGGCGCAGGAGTTGATTACCAAATTACTTCTCGAAGAATTTCCCGAGCACGCGCTTTACGGCGAAGAAGGAGTCGCGGGCGATCAATCGACCGAGCATCAGTGGATTGTCGATCCACTTGATGGCACCGTGAATTATTTCTACGGCATACCTCATTTTTGTGTCTCGATTGCGCTACGCCTTCGAAACGAAATCATGATTGGCGTCATCTACGATCCAATTCGCGAGGAAATGTGGTCTGGACAGAAGGGTGAGGTCCCGAAATTAAATGGCCACCCCGTCCATGTGAGCGATCGCGCGTACCTGACTGAAGCCGTCATCTCGGTTGGGCTCGCCAAGACCGGGGAGACGATTAACGCGAATTTCCCGCTGCTCCAGGAAATGATTCATCGCGTGCGCAAATGCCGGATCCTTGGCAGCGCTGCGCTCGACATGGCTTATGTCGCGTGCGGACGATTCGACGCTTATATCGAACAGGGAATCAGTTTGTGGGACATCGCAGCGGGCTGGCTTCTGGTTGAAAATGCCGGTGGAACTGTCGATCTTCGTCCGCGCGACGATATGAAGGATAAGTACAGCATCGTCGCCTCCAATGGCGTTATCGATCTCAAATTGTGACGACAAACAATTTCCACCATGACTCGATGTGGAATCGGCTATGATGTGCATCGTCTCGCGAAGGGACGAAAACTGATTTTAGGCGGCGTCGAGATCGCGCACTCGCACGGGCTGGAAGGACACTCGGACGCGGATGTTTTGTCGCATGCGATCGCGGACGCCTTGCTCGGCGCGATCGGCTCAGGCGACATTGGCCAGCATTTTCCAAATACGGATGAGTCGATTCGCGGCATCAGCAGCATCGAGATTTTGAAACGGGTGACGGAATTGCTTACCGACAAAAGAGCGCGCGTGCTCAATGTCGATGTCACACTCATCGCCGAAGCACCGAAAATCACTCCCCACGTTCCCGCGATGCGCCAAAAAATTGCGACTGCCATCGGCACAAGCGAATCGAATGTGAGCGTGAAGGCCACTACCAACGAAAAGCTCGGTCCAGTCGGGCGGGGCGAAGGGATGGCTGCAATTGCGATTGCAACTATTGAGATAATAGATAGCGACGATTGACCTCAATCGCCATGGTGACTCAGGTGAACCGCCGCTACCATAAAACGTATGGCGCTGCGCTTCTTTAACACCTACTCGCGCGAACTGGAAGAATTCGAGCCGCGTGATCCGGCTGCGCGCACAATTGGTATCTACACTTGCGGGCCGACCGTCTACAGCCGCGCGCACATTGGAAATTTTCGCGCCTACATCTTCGAAGACTTGCTTCAGCGGCACCTCGAGCTGCGCGGTTACAAGGTGCATCGCGTGATGAACATCACCGACGTGGATGACAAAACAATCCGCGGCGCGCGGGAGGCCAAAGTGCCGCTGGCCAGGTTCACCGAGCAATTCAAACAAGCGTTCTTCGAAGATGTTGAAACGTTGCGGATCAAACGGGCGGATGAATTTCCCGCCGCCACCGATCAGCGTTACATTGACAGAATGATCGCGATGATCGGCGCGCTGATCGCGCGCGGACTCGCTTATCAAGCGGACGACAAATCGGTTTACTTTCGCATCAACAAATTTCCCAATTACGGAAAGCTCGCGCATTTCGATCTCTCCCAGTTGCAATCGACCGGGCGCGTGAAGCACGATGAATACGACAAGGAACACATCGGCGATTTTGCCCTGTGGAAAGCGTGGGACGAAGAAGATGGCGATGTGAAATGGGATTCGCCGTGGGGGCCCGGCCGTCCGGGCTGGCACATTGAATGCAGCGCGATGGCGACGGCGCTACTCGGCGATCAGATCGATATCCATTGTGGCGGAGTCGATAACATTTTTCCGCATCACGAAGCAGAGATCGCACAGAGCGAAGGCGTGACCGGCAAGAAATTCGTCCGCTACTGGCTGCATTGCGCGCACTTGCTGGTCGAAGGCCAGAAAATGGCGAAATCGCTGGGCAATTTTTACACGGTCCCAGATGTTCTGGCGAAAGGTTACACCGGGCGCGAGCTTCGTTACGCGCTCCTGCGCGTGCACTATCGCGTGCCGCTCAATTTTACATGGGAGGGAATGCATGAGGCGCGAGAATCGCTCGGTCGCATCGATGAATGGCTGACAAGGCTGCGCGAAATCGGGCAAGAAGAAAACGTCCAACGCTCAACGTCCAACGCCCAAAGCCCAATTGAGAAGTCTGACTTCGAGAATTCGCTGGACGACGATCTGAACATTTCCGCGGCGCTGGGATTCTTGTTTGAATCGATCCGGGAGACGAATCGCGCCATGGATGAAAACAAACTGGACGCCGCTTCAGCAAAAGCATGGCTGGATTGGTGGAAACGGATCAACACGGTTCTCGATCTCGAAGCGGACGTCGAAATCATGATTCCAACAGAAGTCGCACAACTCGCAGCACAGCGCGAAGAAGCGAGGCGCGAAAAAAATTGGAAGCGAAGCGACGAACTGCGCGACCAAATTTCCGCCCTCGGCTGGGAAGTGCGCGACACGAAGGACAGGCCGAAGCTCACGCGCCGTGGAGCGGAGTGATCTGGGGAGCACAGGCTGCCAGCAACTACAGGCTGGCAG
>QHNK01000165.1 GCA_003218415.1 Verrucomicrobiota bacterium
CTGCCGTTTTATTTCGTGACCGTTTTTGTGAGTTTTTTTCCCTGGTCGATCAAATTGCCGTGGTTGACTTGCAAGTTATGGCGAAAGAGAAAGCCCGGGGTCATCCGCCTTCGCCAACCAGCCTCCGCGCAAGGCTCCGGCGGGTCGAGAGGCTATGGCGGACAAGCCGGCCCCGGCCCCGGCTACAGCAGGATCAACAATTATCTTCTCGCCGGCATCGCGATAATCTTCGTCATCTTCACACTGGTCAAAACAAAGTTGCCCCATTACACGCTGCCGGCGTTTCCGCTGCTTGCGCTTTTACTCGCGCGCTATTGGACTGAAGCAGCAATTAGCGAAAATCGCCGCTCCACGTTTACATCGATTGCCGTCACCACTGCGGCTATTTGGATTGCAATCGCGCTCGTCCTTCCGCCGCTGGTAGCACGGTTTTTCCCGGCGTATCAGCTCTTTCAGGAATCACGCGCCTCTTTGCAGCGGAACATGCAGTTTGCCTCGGTGGAATTCGAGGAGCCGAGTCTTGTCTGGTACTTTCGCTCGCGTGTGAAAGAGTTTCTCACGCCGTTGAACAAGCGTCGCGCTACAGAATTCATGAGCTTGTCCGGCCCGCGTTTTATCATTCTACCGACGCCAGTTGCCGGGACGCTTTTCGCAAATTCACCGCAACATTGGAGATTTTTCTCGACCAGCGGTTTCAACATCGCGAAAGGGAAACGCGTCGATCTTACGCTCGTGCTGAAACCGGAGTGACCCGTTAAAGCGTTGAAGCGTCTTCCTCTTCTGTCATGTTGAGCGGAGCGAAACATCTCAGACTATCGGCTGGCGGCAGATGAGCGCCCAGAAATAATCAGAGATTCTTCGCTTCGCTCAGAATGACAAAAACGGATCGCCGCTTTAGCGCTTCAATCTTTTAACGATTCCCATGATCACCTTTCTTGACGGCAAACTCGTGAATGCCCTGCCGACCCAGGCGATTATCGATGTCGGCGGTGTCGGGTACGAGGTTTTCATTCCCCTCTCCAGCTACGATAAACTTCCCCCTGCCGGGCAGCCGATCCGGATTCTGACTCATCTGGCGGTGCGCGAGGATGCGCATGTGCTTTACGGGTTCATGACGCCGGCCGAGCGCGACCTTTTCCGGTTGCTCGTCAATCATGTCAGCGGGATCGGGCCGAAACTGGCGCTCGCGGTGTTAAGTGGAATGAGCGTGACCAGTTTCAAGGCCGCGGTGGTAAATTCAGACGTCGGCGCGATTTCGAAGATCAGTGGACTCGGGAAAAAGACGGCAGAGAGGATCGTTTTGGAGCTGAAAGATAAACTGGGAGTGGCTGCGGCATGGGAAGCAGCCAGCGCAGCGCACGCACCCACGCCAGAACAGGAGCAAGCCAATGAAGCCGTGCTGGCGCTGATCGCGCTCGGTTACAAACAAATCGAGGCACACAAAACGGTGCGCGACCTACAGGACAAAGGCGAAGCGAAATCAGCGGAAGACTTGGTTAAGCTCGCACTCAAACGAATGGCTGCGGGAAGGTGAGCAGAAAACGCCGAACGCCCAACGTTCAACGCTCAATGTTCAATTAGGATCTTTGCATTCGGTGTTGGACGTTCGGCGTTGGACGTTGGACGTTTGCTTCATGACGCACTTGCAGGTCCAAGACGACAGACTGGCTGCAGTTCGCGCGGCTTTCCCAAAAGAGGGCCTTTTTGCCGAAAAAGACTGGCTCCTCTCCTCCGATGCATTTCCAATCGGCAGGAAATTTCTGGCCGACCTCGAGCAGCTGGGTCATCGGCTGTTTGTTTTTCAGCGTGCCTGTAACCAGCTTTATCACTCGAGTGTCAAAGGCAAGCAGCCGACGTGGATTGCGCGCTATCTCGACGCCGGCAAACCGAAAGAGCTGATCGAATTTTCGCGACGCAAAGAAATTCGTGACGATGTGCCGCGGGTGATTCGGCCTGATCTCATTCTGACCGAGAAGGGCTACATCATTGCTGAGATCGATTCGGTCCCGGGCGGCATCGGCTTAACTGGATGGCTTAACCAGACATATTCGAGCTTCGACGGCGATATTATTGGCGGCGCAAATGGAATGCTGGACGGATTTCGCTCTGTACTGCCAAACGGTGGCGACATCGTCATCTCGCGGGAATCCGCGACTTATCGGCCGGAAATGGACTGGATCGCCGCGCGATTAAATCAAACATCAAACCTCGAGCATTCAGCATCATCGACAGTGTGGCGCGTTGTCTCGGCGGAGAATTATGAGCCACAGGCCGGCCGCGCTGTATATCGCTTCTTCGAGTTGTTCGATCTGCCAAATATCCCCGGAATCGACAATACGCTGCGCGCAAATGCCGAAGACCGTGTCACGATTACGCCGCCAATCAAACCGTACCTTGAAGAGAAAATGTGGTTCGCGCTTTTTTGGATGCATCCCCTTCGAGAGTACTGGCGGCGCGAGCTAGGCGAGAAGTATTTCATGAAGCTACAGGAAGCGATTCCCTACTCCTGGCTGCTCGATCCGACGCAGTTGCCGCAGCACGCGGTGATTCCGCGACTCGAAATTCAGGATTGGCGTGAGGCCGCGAAGTTCAGCCAGAGAGATCGGGAGCTTCTGTTAAAGGTAAGCGGATTTTCGCCGCTCGGCTGGGGAAGCCGTGGCATCGCGCTCGGGAGTGATCTCCCGCACGCCGAATGGGAAAGGCGAATCGAGCACGCGCTGGCGACCTTCGAGTCGAACCCGACAATCCTTCAGAAATTCCACAAAGGCACTCTCTTTGAGCACCGCTATTGGGATTCAGATTCTGGCGAGCTAAAGACGATGAAAGGCCGGGTCCGTCTTTGCCCGTATTATTTTGTCGAAAGCGATCGTGTAAGATTACGTGGCGCCCTGGCTACAATTGCTCCGGCGGACAAGAAATTTTTGCATGGGATGAGCGAGGCAATTTTGGCCCCATCCAAGGTGTAGTGAAGACAGCAAGCCAAACCGCTGCCGTCGGCAGATTGAGAGATTGAAAGCGATGCGAAGACGCATCGCACTCCCAAAGCACTTCGCGCGAAACCCATAGAGAGCGTTGCTCTTGTTTCGCGGCAGCTCCTGGAGTGCGCACGCGTTCGAGCGTCGCTTTTGGTACAGCGGGAGGCCTAAACACAGCACCGGCGATTGGAAAACCGCCGTTCTCTTGTCCCGCCGCAATCGTTACCTTTTCCGTGCCATCCAATGCAGAGCCAAAGCTGGCACCAGAAAGAAAAATACGAGGACGACGCGCAACTGGATGAAGAACAGCAACACCAGTCTGCCGAATTCCTTTTCGTCGATTTTGAAGAAGCGTGTCGCCCAGGATGCGCTGGTGTTCCAAAACAGGAGCGTCGCAGCGAAATAGAACAGAGCGAAGATGAGGCCGATGATAAATGCGCAGAAGAAAAAGTCGCGGAAGAAAATGATCTTTTCGCGTTCCATGCGGCACTATGGCAGCGGCGATTGACCCCAATCGCCCAAGGCGGTTCAGTGAACCGCCCCTACCGCTATAAACAAATCTGGGTAATCCGCGCTCACTTCTTATACGCCGGCACTTCGGGTAACTCCGGCGGCAGCAAGCCTTCTTCTTCCTCTTCCTCAACCGGCGCGCCATAGGCCGTGATCTGTTTCGCCGTCACGAATATAACCAGATTCTT
>QHNK01000192.1 GCA_003218415.1 Verrucomicrobiota bacterium
GGTGTCGAAGAAGTACTTCACCGAGTCTTTCCGAGAACTTTGCGTTCGCGCTCCTCGCGCACGCGGCGAATTGTTTCGCGCACCACACCGGCGGAAAGCGGCGCCCCGCCGTGAAGCACCCAAATTCCTTGTTTTTTGCGTATGCGCGCATTGCCCCGCGCTGGCCGCAGAACGATGCGTTCCTCTGAGCTTTCCAATTCCAGGGAGTCGCCTGGCCTCAGTTGCAATTCATCCCGTACTGGCTTGGGCAGCACGAGCCGACCCGTCTTATCGAGCGTGAGAGTGGTAACCACAAATACCATTTTACCATACCATTTACCATCCGGGATGCCCAGCCAGACCCTGAGGACTTCTATTGTCCTCCGATCTCATGCCGATGCGGACGGCCGGTATTTGACAGCGCACTCGCTATGTTCAACAATCACTTCAATATCACACTACATTTTGCGGAGGGGTTTCATGCCGGACGAGGACTTTCAGCCATCCGAAGTGCATCCCATATCAGAAGTCAGCACTGGCAAATGGGTATTGTTGTTAGTTGCAATTGCCTACGTTGCAGGATCGCTTTTTTTGATCTTCAACCTGCGGGGACGGCTCGATCAGGTGAGCAAAGATCAAGCCGCGAGCAGCGCACAAATTGCCGAGCTGACCAAGCGCATGCAGTCGGCTGAGGCCTCGGATGAAACCCTTGCCCAGCAAGTCGGAATGACAAAGAAAGATCTTGCTTCCCGCGCGGCCGCGATTACCCGTGCACAGCGTGCGGCGGAAGCCCGGCTTGCTGAGCAACAGAAGCAGCAGATCAGCGCCGTCACAGGCGAAGTGGCGGGAGTAAAGACCGACGTCGGCGGCGTGAAGACCGATGTTGCCTCGACCAGAGCCGATCTCGAGGCCACCAAAGCTAAGCTGGCAAGCGCGATTGGCGATCTCGGTGTGCAGAGTGGATTGATCGCCAGGACAAGCTCCGATCTCGAAATCCTCAAGCACAAAGGCGATCGCAATTATTACGAGTTCACGCTGTTGAGAGGCGCGAAGCCGCAGCCTGTCTCGACAGTGAGCCTGCAACTGAAGAAGGCCGACGCGAAGCGCGGCAAATTCACCCTGAACGTTACCTCTGACGACAAAACGATCGAGAAGAAGGACCGCAACATCAGCGAGCCGATTCAGTTCTATACCGGGCGCGACCGCATGCTGTACGAGCTGGTGGTCTGGACGGTGGACAAGAAAAAAGCCGTGGGTTACCTGAGCACGCCGAAGAACGCGCCGGTTCCGGTGACTGCGAATTAGCTCGATGCTTCCCAGCGCTCATGTTCTGGTCGAAATCGCGGCGCGCACGGCAGTCATTTATGGCGTAGTGCTGATCGGCGTGCGCATCAGCGGGAAACGCGAAGTCGGCCAGATGACGCCGTTCGATCTTACCTTGCTGCTGCTCATCAGCAATGCTGTACAAAACGCCATGACCGGATCGGATAGCTCGCTGATTGGCGGTGTCGTCGCTGCAAGCACACTGCTGATTCTCAATTATGTTGTCGCGGAACTCTCGGGTGCCAATCGGCGCTTCCGCAAATTTGTTCAAGGGCAGCCCAGCCTGTTAGTTCACGACGGACAAGTCATCAGCGCGCACATGGCTAAAGAGCACGTCAGTATGGATGAGCTGCAACGCGCCATGCGTGAGCATGGGATTTCCAGTTATCACGACGTTGCGCTCGCCGTGCTCGAAGTCGATGGTTCAATCAGTTTCCTGAAATATGACGAGATCCAGCCGACGGCCCAGACGCATCTCGCGCGCAGAAAATTTATTCAGAAACACGAATAAGCTTCTCCCTTCGTGATGCTTCGTGCCCTTAGTGGTTTAAAGATCGTTTTCTCACTTTGTCATCACCAGGGGAACTGCCTGATCGTAGGGCTGGATTGATACGGTCAACGACTTCCGTTTCTCGAAAGCATCCTGCGTGACAGGAAAACTCACTACGATGGTCCCTTGAGCCTGCGCGCCAGGCTGAATTTTTTCCTCCGGGACCAGCGCGGTGCCGAGTGCATGTTCTTTCAGCGCGGGAAAAGCTTGAAAATAGCGCGCAAAATCAGACGACGAAGCCGCATCATCGCTGAACTCGCCGCTGTCGGTTTTTAGAGTTGCCTTGATGGTATGAATCCAGAGCGGCCGTTCGGCTGAATTGTGAATCGTGACATTTACTGCGACGAGCACCGCATTCTGATCGGGAATTTCTACCGCCGAGATGTTGTCAATCGATCCGCCGCCCTGCGGCTTGGCGCGCTGCACAAACGCAAAAGTTGCAACGATCACCGCCGCAACGCCCAGCACAATCGCTACGACCTTCGCCGGTGGCAAATTGCGTTTGGCG
>QHNK01000132.1 GCA_003218415.1 Verrucomicrobiota bacterium
GTACGGACGCGAGCGTTGCCGCAGAAGATCGACGATCTCTTTGCGAGCGCTCGTGAAACCGCCGCTCGCGCCACCGAGCGCTTTGCCAAGCGTGCCGGTAATGATGTCGATCCTGCCCATCACGCCGCGATACTCGTGTGTGCCGTGCGGTGTTGAGGCTGAGGGTGCAAATCCAGCTCCCGCTTGCCGGGTCGTACAGTTCCGCGCTCCCGAGGTCACCGCCGGTGTTATTAAAGCCTGCTGCAACAAGGACCTTGCCGTTAGCCAGCAAGGTCGCCGTGTGCGACTCGTGTGCGGTGTTGAGGCTACCGGTGGCAGTCCAGCTCCCGCTCGCAGGATCGTACAGTTCCGCGCTTGCAAGACCAAACTCGTTACCGTCATTTATTCCAGCTGCAACGAGGACCTTGCCGTTAGGCAGCAAGGTCGCGGTGTGCGAAGCGCGCGGTGTTGAGGCTGCCCGTGACACTCCAGGTCGCCGGACAGTTGCTGTCAGGCAATGTCGCGACCGGCGTCGATCCCAAAAGAAGCGGGTCCGCGATCGCGTTTTGCTTGGTGATGGTTCGTTGCGCCAGCGCGAATGGGATCACGCAAACCGCTAACAGCAGAAGCAGGTAAAATGCGCCTCGAAGAAGATGCGCTTTGATGTTGGGATAGTTTGTTTTCTCAATGTGATTTACAAGGCGTCTCGTAAATAGAGAGCGGTCTTCTCCCTACTTTCTTTGTTCTTCTACGAGATTTGCCGGGCGAAGTTCTCGAAAATCTTTCCGGAATCGGGAAAAATTCTGGCTCTGGTCGGACATTAGATACTTTCAGTTGTGCGAGCGAGCCGTTCGCTCACGGGTTACCCTGCGGAAAGAGGATCAGGTCGAGCTCGTGGGGAGACGCCTAAACAACTTGGCGCGGGCGTGATGCTGCCGCTTCCCCCCCGACGGTGTCAATGCTTATTTTTTAGGAAAACTGGAAGAATTATTCAGCCGCGGATTTGGTCGGATTTGCGGCCCATGCACGTGAATCCTGTAGCCGCTTCGCTGCGCGAAGCGTCGCGCGTCGCCCACAAGGCGACGGCTACAGCGAATAAGCCGGCTCGGCGATCCGTCCCTACCACTTATTTCAATTCCTCGTTCACTTCGGCGAAGGCGTTTACGGCGAATTCCAAGTCTTCGTGCGAATGCGCAGCGGACACCTGCGTGCGGACGCGCGCGGTTCCGTGCGGCACGACCGGATAGAAGAAACCAATCACGTACACGCCCTTCTCCAACATGCGCGCAGCGAACCTCTGCGACTTGGCTGCGTCGCCGATCATAATCGGAACGATCGGATGCACTCCGGGCTTAATGGTCAGGCCGCGTTCGGTCAAGGCGGCGCGAAAATATTTTGTATTTTCTTCGAGTTTGTCGCGCAGTTCCGTCGATGCGCTGAGGAGTTCGAGCGCTTTCAGTGATGCCGCGACCACTGGTGGCGCGATGGTGTTGGAAAACAAGTACGGACGCGAGCGTTGCCGCAGAAGATCGACGATCTCTTTGCGAGCGCTCGTGAAACCGCCGCTCGCGCCACCGAGCGCTTTGCCAAGCGTGCCGGTAATGATGTCGATCCTGCCCATCACGCCGCGATACTCGTGTGTGCCGCGCCCGGTTTTGCCGAGGAAACCGGTTGCATGCGCGTCGTCGATCATGGTGAGCCCGTTGTATTTTTCAGCGAGATCGCAAATCCCGCCCAAATTCGCGATCGTTCCATCCATCGAGAAACAGCCATCAGTAGCGATCAATCGGAACCGCGCATCCTTCGCTGCACGGAGTTGCGCTTCGAGATCTGCCATGTCGTTGTGCTTGTACCGAAACCGTTGCGCTTTGCACAGCCGGATACCGTCGATGATGCTGGCGTGATTTAATTCGTCACTGATCACCGCGTCTTTTTCGGTGAGCAGCGTTTCGAAAAGCCCGCCGTTGGCGTCGAAACAGGATGGATAAAGGATTGTCTCTTCTGTTCCAAGGAATTTGGTGAGCGCGGCCTCCAGCTCTTTGTGAATGTCCTGTGTGCCGCAAATAAAACGCACGCTCGCCATTCCAAAACCGTGCGTCTCGAGCGCCTCTTTCGCAGCGGTGATCAACGCGGGATGATCGGCGAGCCCGAGGTAATTATTTGCGCACATGTTCAGCACGCGTTTGCCGCCCGCGATCGCGATATGCGCATCCTGCGGGCTGGTGATGATCCGCTCGGTCTTGAAAAGACCTTGCGACTTAATTTCCTCCAGCGTTTGAGAAAGCCGTTTTTCGAATTCCGCGATCATAAGTAAACCGGAGATTACGCAGAAAAGGTCAATCAGGAAACCATGAACCCAGGAATTTAAATTGGGAAAAGAGGAGATTAGGAAACCAAGACTTGTTTTGTGTAAAAAGCGCTTGCGCTGCTTGTGAATAACTGTTAATAACTTCGCCGGCGATCCACCTTGACCTACTCCCAGCGCCGTAATCTTGCGTTAGCCGTTCTCGCGGCATTTATCGCTATTGTTTTTCTCAGCGCCTGCGGCACTACCGAACGCGCCCTGCCGTCATACGAGCGTCCGCTCGTGAAAACGGACTTTCAAAATGTGCGCACTACTGCCTACACGCATACGGAGGCGGACCATCGCGAATACACCAATCACAACGCGCTCGGCGGCGAACTCCACGCGGCGGGCCCGCCGATCCACCGAGCCGAAGTTCTAGCGCGCGCGACGCTGGCGTATGAAGTTCCCCGCGCTATTCCGGTGGATGAGACCGCTTCGTACTCGCCCCCGCTTCAACCGTTCTCAATGGAAGAAACGCGAACGGTCACGCGTACCACAAAAGGTCTGACGAGAACAACACACAGCGTCAGGCGCGCCGTCGCGGTTTCGCCTGGGCGCCGTAGCCGTGGCGAAGGCGGCCGACCGCCCCAGATCGGCAGCGCCGCGGCTGATTGGTCGCGCTGGCCGGCCGGTACGGTGTTTCGGCTCCTTTCCACGGGACAAAATTACCGCGTGGAAGATTACGGCTGGGCGCTTTCCGGACGCAACACGATTGATCTTTACATGGCGAACCAGCGCGAAATGAATTCCTGGGGCGCGCGTCAGGAAACCATCCAAGTCCTGAAATGGGGCGATTCACAGGAAAGCTTGCAGTTCCTGCGATCACATCAGAACTACAAACACATTAAGCGCATGGTGCTGGAACTGGAAGGCCGCGAAGAAGAAGCCGCCGCACTGCGCTAGGAGCGACCTAGTTCACAGGCGCTGGCAGATCGTAATTCATCGGTTCCGGCTCTGCGAGCTTGCGTTCAATCAGGGCTTTAACGGTCTTGAACTCATCGGCGCGGGACACAGGCCCGTAGCGACTTTGGGTCACAATCTGGTGGGCTCGCGTAAACTCGCCGCGCTCCACGTAGGCGACGGCTTTCGCAGCTGTCACGTTGGCCTTCTTATCGTCGCCTACCAGACTTATCGAATAGTCAAAGGCAGCTTCGATTTCGGCCGGTGAAACTGCAGCCGGTGATAAATCGCGCACCAAGGCCTGTGGTTCGATTTCTCTCTCGAGACGAAAAAGGCTCGATTGCGGAAGATCCGCCACGAATCTGAAGTAATCGCGAAGCCGAAATGTCAGAAAGTGGATCCACGGGGCGAAACAATGCGGAAAGTCCTGATGAGCGACATAGCTTTTGGCAGGGACCAGGTGCAAAAAAAAGTTCGACGCGATCGCAGTGGCCACCTCGGGAGACTTCATCGCGTCGATGAAAAGAAATTCGATCGGGCCGTGTTCCCAGCGCGCGTGTCTCAGATCTTCTTCGTGGATGACGATGTAGTCTCGCCAATTCTGTGTGCGCCGCAGGAACTCGGGCAAAAAACTCCCCCCAATAGTAAACAATCCTTCCACTTCTTTTCCCCTGGCCCGGGCTTCATAGCGTTTGTTCCAAATGAAAAGATCATAAGCATATATCTGGTTGCGATTTGCTTTGCGGTTTAGCTCAAGGCCTTCAGCCAGGGCGATAGTTGTTGCGCCGAGAAAGCAACCAAGATCGACAATCGCCCCCACTCCGCGGTAACGCTGTGCGGCATAGTTTCTGAGCCACCGCTGTTCCGGGCGCGAGGTCATCCCGAATTTCCACGTCCGCCCCAACTTGCGAAGGTGCAACCGGGTTCTCAGCCCGAATAATTCTGCAAAACCGCGCATGGGCTTTGCTCAGGACGACAAATTGCTCCAATCGAGCACGATTTTGCCGGAGTTGCCGGATTTCATCAGCTCGATGGCTTCTTTGAATTGGTTGTAGGGAAACCGGTGCGTGATGACCGGCGAGATATCGAGGCCGCTTTGGATCATGGCGGTCATTTTGTACCAGGTTTCATACATCTCGCGGCCGTAAATTCCCCTCAGCGTCAGCGCGCTGAACACCACTGTGTTCCAATCGATGGCGGCGTTGCCAGGCATGATGCCAAGCAGCGCGATCTTCCCGCCGTGAAACATGTTCGGCAAAATGTCGGCCAACGCTTTCGGGTTGCCGGACATTTCCAGTGCGACATCGAAGCCTTCTTTCATCCCGAGCTTGTTCATCGCATCTGTCATTTTCTCAGTCCGCACATCCAGTGCGAGATCAGCGCCCATTTTTCGCGCGAGATCCAGCCGGTACGGATTTACGTCGGTGATGACAACGTGGCGCGCGCCGGCACGTTTGCAGATTGGAATGGCCATGCAACCGATCGGCCCCGCGCCGGTTATGAGCACATCTTCGCCAACCAAATCGAATGAGAGCGCGGTGTGCACAGCATTGCCGAGCGGATCGAAACAGGAAAGCACATCCAGCGGAATAGACGAATCGGCGTGCCAACAGTTGTCCTGTGGAATCGCTACGAATTCCGCCCACGCACCAGGGCGATTCACGCCAACGCCCTGCGTGTTTGGGCAAAGATGACGGCGCCCGGCCAGACAATTGCGGCAATGTCCACAGGTGATGTGTCCCTCGCCCACAACGAGATCGCCGCGCGCAAAGCCTTTTACGTGATCGCCGACAGCATCAACGACGCCGACAAACTCGTGGCCAATCGTCATCGGCACAGGGATCGTTTTCTGCGCCCACGCATCCCAATTATAGATATGGACGTCAGTCCCGCAGATCGAGGCCTTCAACACACGAATGAGCACGTCGTCGCCCTTAGCTTCTGGAACAGGAACCTCTTCAAGCCAGAGACCCGGCTCGGCTTTGGCCTTTACGACGGCCTTCATCATCTTTTGCACAACAGAAAACTAGGTGAAGCCTGGGGCGAAGTCGAACGGGACCAATACATCGAATGGGACTGCGCGAGGCGGCGACTCATCTTGGCTTGCGCCCGCTTCGTTCCTTAGGAATGATGCACATGCATGCCCGTGACTCTTGAGCAAACCGGGACAAACGTGATCACGTCCCGTTCCGCGTTCATTCTGCGATTCGCCAGCACGATCGCGCTTTGGACGGTCGCGCTGCTGATCATGTTCTCCGGATACGAGATCTTGTTTTGGCTGTTGATCAGTGTGTTCGGGATGATCGGGCTCCTGGAATTTTATCGGATGCTCGATCACAAGGGACTCCCGAATTTCAAAATCACCGGAATGATCTGCGGGGCTGTGATGCTGGCCGGCAGTTTTTATTACTTTTCCAAAATCGGGCCGGCGGGTTCCTACGATTTCGAAGTCGCGGTCCTGCTTTTTTTCCTGCTGACCGTCTTCGGGCGACAAATGTTTGCGCGACTGCGACACGACGAGCCGTTGCAAACGATGGCTTACACGTTGTTCGGTCTGCTCTATGTCCTTTGGCTTTACAACTTCATCACCAAGATCGTTTATCTGACTCCGCGTTCGAGCGGCGGCCAGCTGACTGGGCAGTTTTACGTCTTGTACCTGATCGCGGTCACAAAATTTGCAGACATGGGCGCTTATCTGACCGGCAGCGCGATCGGGCGTCATCTGATGGTGCCGCACATCAGCGGCAAGAAAACCTGGGAAGGTTTCTTTGGCGCCATTGTTTTTGCGCTGCTGTGCAGCCTGGCACTGTTTAAACTAATGCCTGGCCATTTGGCGGCACTGACCTGGACTCACGCAACGATTTTGGGATTGCTCCTCGGATTCGCCGCAGTGCTCGGCGACCTGGCCGAATCCATCATCAAGCGCAGCACTGACGTAAAGGACTCGGGAAATCTTCTCCCGGGAATTGGCGGCGCGCTCGATCTTCTGGATAGTCTGCTTTTCACCGCGCCACTGTTGTTTTTCTATCTGCGATTGATCATTCGCGTGTCATAACACGAATGAACACAAATTTACACGAAGAGGAGAAGATTTGCCTGCGAATGACGCGAATAGAAGAGGAAGGATGACTAAGCAGAATTTTTTCGCCTGAATTCGCGTGATTACCGGGCAGCAGTGTCTTTATGAATTTGTGTCCATCCGTGGTCAAAGTCTGAATGAGAATGGAAAATTCCAAGGGACGTAAGCGCGTCGTTATTCTGGGCGCGACGGGATCCATCGGCGAAAGTGCGCTCAAAGTGGCGTGCGATATTCCGGAGCGGATGGAAATTGTCGGACTCGCGGCGAAAAGCAATGCGCAGAAGCTGGCGGAGGCTGCGAACGAAGTCCGGCCGGAATCGGTGTGCCTGGTTGATGAGACCCGGATCGACGTTCTTCGGAGAGCACTCGATTACCAACCGCGGATTTTTTCCGGAGAAGTGGGTTTGCTCGAAATCGCGTGCCTGACGAATGCGGACATGGTGCTGGTGGCGATCGTTGGCACGGCAGGTTTACGTCCAGCTCTCGCTGCGATTGAGGCCGGAAAAGATCTCGCCGTCGCGAGCAAGGAAATCCTGGTGATGGCGGGCGAAATTGTGATGCGGGAGGCGCGTGAGAATAGCGTGCATGTTCTGCCCGTGGATTCAGAGCACAATGCGATCTTTCAGTGCTTGGAAAGTGGGAGGGGCCTTAGTGCCCCGAAAGATCGCGGCACTGAGGCCGCTCCCACATTTCAATCCTCCGACGTCCGTCGCATCATTCTCACCGCATCCGGCGGACCGTTTCGGGAAACGCCGCGGAAAGATTTCGATTCGATCACACCAGAACAGGCGTTAAAGCATCCGACTTGGAACATGGGACCGAAGATCACAATCGATTCCGCGACGCTGTTCAACAAGGGCTTGGAAATGATCGAGGCGCACTGGCTTTTTGGCGTCGAGATGGACCGCGTAGAGGTCGTCATTCATCCGCAGAGCATTGTCCATTCAATGGTCGAGTTCGCAGACGGCTCGACGCTGGCGCAGTTGAGTTATTCCAACATGCGTTTCCCGATTCAATATGCGGTAACCTGGCCAGACCGCGTCCCGAACACTTTGCCGCCGCTCGATTTTTCGAAATTGTCGAAGTTGGAATTTTTCACGCCGCGTTACGACGACTTTCCCGCGATGAATCTCGCGCGGCGTGCGGGCGAGACCGGTGGCACATTACCCGCCGTGATGAATGCCGCGAACGAGATCGCGGTCGCAGCCTTCTTAAATCGACAAGTGCGTTTTCCGGACATCTGGCGCATTGTTGAAGAAGTGATGAATCGGCACGCGCCCGTTGCGCACCCTGATCTCGATGCAATATTGCAAGCCGATCAGTGGGCGCGCAATGAAGCGCAGGGATGCGTCAAATCGCTAAATCGTTAAAAGAGTTACAACGGCAGACGCGATAACGTGTCCAATCAATGACCAACCCCTGATTACCAGAGACTAATCACAATGCTTCTGCACATCATCCGCGTCATCTTCATCCTGCTCGAGGTTCTCATTCTTTTTAACTTGCTGATCGTGGTGCATGAGCTGGGGCATTTTCTGGCGGCGCGCTGGCGAGGGCTTTACATAGAAAAATTCGGCGTCTGGTTCGGCAAACCGCTCTGGAAAAAGACGATCAACGGCGTCCAATACTCGCTAGGGTCGCTGCCGTTCGGAGGCTTCGTGGCGCTGCCCCAACTTGCACCGATGGACATCATCGAGGGCAAGGCGGACATCGACCGGGCGAAGCTACCGAAAATTTCCGCGCTCGACAAAATCATCGTAGCCATCGCCGGCCCGTTATTCAGTCTGCTGCTGGCGCTTTGTTTTGCCGCCATCGTTTGGGCGGTCGGTCATCCCGTGAGCGAAGCCGATTCAACGACTGTGATTGGTTACGTCGCGCCAGATTCGCCGGCGCAAAAGGCCGGCCTGCAACCCGGGGACAAAATCCTGTCAGTGGACGGCAAACCCGTAAGGCGTTTTATGGGGATGAACGACAGCGTGAGCTGGGATGTTGTGCGAAGCGAAGGCGACAAAATCGCGGTGAAATTTCAGCGAGATGGCGCGGTGCAAACCGTTTGGGTGGAGCCTTACAAAGCAGAGACTCGCGGATGGCGCAGGAAAAGTGTGCGCCAGCTGCTCATCTATCCGGCAGAGACCCCGATCATCGAGAAAGTAGAGCCGAACACTCCGGCTGCGAAGGCTGGGCTGCGCTCAGGAGATATCATTCGCGGGTTTGATCAAACGCCAATCTACAATCCGATCTCGTTGTTGGAGTACATCAACAAACATCCCAACGACGAGCTTGTTCTCCACGTCGAGCGAGGCGGCGCGAAGTTTGACGTCCCGGTGAAACCGACGCTTCTACCCACGGCCGGTGAAATGAAACCACGCATTGGAATTCAATGGGACACGTCGGGGATAGTATCGATCCAGCATCCCAATCCAATCGAACAGGTTTACAACAGCGTGACCAGCACCTTAAAGACGATTGGTGCGGTGGCCTCGCCGAAGTCGGATGTAAAGTTGCAGCATTTAAGCGGCCCGGTCGGGATCGGTCGTATTTACTATCTGCTTTTCCAAAGCGAGCGCGGCTGGCAACTCGCACTGTGGTTCAGCGTTATTCTGAATGTGAACCTGGCGATTTTAAACATGTTGCCGATTCCAGTGCTCGATGGCGGTCACATCGTGCTGGCACTCATCGAATCGGTGCGGCGGAGACCAGTGAACATGCGCGTGCTGGAGGTTGTTCAGACCAGCTGCGCGGTAGTGATCATCGGTTATATGCTCTACATCACGTTCTTCGACGTGCAGGATCTGCCGTTTGTCAGAAACAAGCTCGACCAGCTCGAATCGCAA
>QHNK01000182.1 GCA_003218415.1 Verrucomicrobiota bacterium
CGCTCAATTCCGGCGGCTACTTGATTCTCGGGCCGGCCGAATCGGTGGGCCTGTACGACGAGCTTTTCAAATTGGCGGACAAGAAAAATAAAATTTACGTGAAAGCAGCCGTGACCACGCCGCACACGATGGACCTCATCCCGCAGCTTGGTCTTGAACTCGCGCGCTTCGGGACAAGATCGACAGCCGGTGCTGGCGCAAATTTCGGGGGGGATCTTTTGAAAGTGGCCGACCGCATCATGCTCGGTGCCTACGCGCCGGCGGCGGTCGTGATCGATCAAGATATGCACGTGCAACAATTCCGCGGCCGGACGGAGTTGTTTCTCGAACACGCGCCCGGTCCGGCGACATTCAATCTCCTCCAGCTTGCGCGACCGACTCTGGTAGCAGACCTGCGCGCCACGATTAAGCACGCCATCAAGACGGACAAACCCGCGCGGAAAGAGCGAGCGAGAGTTAAGCTCAAGGGCAGAAGCTACGAAATAAATATTCAGGCTGTGCCATTCAAAATCCCCGGGTCCGACAAATCGTGGTTGCTGGTTATTTTTGACGAGACCACTAAAGGAACCAAGCCGGGAAAAGTGCCGCTGGCGCTGGGGAAAACGGCTGCGCAACGCGACGTGGCTGAGCTGCACCGCGAATTGGCCGCTTCCAAAGAGTCGTTGCAAACCATCATCGAAGAGCAGGAGGCGACCAATGAAGAACTGAAGTCGGCCAACGAAGAAATTGAGTCGAGCAATGAAGAACTGCAATCGACCAACGAAGAACTCGAGACGTCGAAGGAAGAATTGCAATCGACCAACGAAGAGCTGACGACGCTAAATGAAGAGCTGAGCAATCGCAATCTCGAGATGATGGAGCTGACCAACGAACTGAACAATCTGCTGGCCAGCATTCAAATGCCGATCGTGATGGTGGACAATGCGTTGACGGTGCGGCGCGCAACGCCTGCGGCGCGGGGCGCCTTTAATATTTTGCACACCGACATCGGCCGTCCGCTGAGCGAGCTGCGGCCAAACATTGATGTGCCCGATTTGGAAGACATTTTGCGCGAAGTGATCGAGACCCTGGCCACGCGCGAGCGCAAAGTGACCGATAAAGACGGCCGCAAGTATTCGCTGCGGATCCGGCCATATCGCACAACCGACAACAAAATCGATGGCGCCGTTCTCACGCTGGTCGATATCGATGGAACGAAGAAAAGCGATGAAGCAAAAACAGGCAGCGAGGCGAAAGATGTCTCGTCGCGTAAATAAAAAGCACCGGGCAAAGCGTGATGGCCAAAACCGGGATGGCGCCGTCCGACGCAATCGCAAATCGATTCGAGCAGCCACGAAAATGGCGAAAGGAACGCCCGGGACGGTCAGGAAGAATGGCGCGCCTTTTCGTTCCAGACGCGTGCCAGCGTTCCGGAATCCAAAAACCGAACTGGAAGCCGCCATTCAGCGCTTTGTCGATCTTTACGATTTTGCGCCGATCGCGTACGTCAGCTTCGACCGCGCCGGACGGATTGAGGAAGCCAATCTGGCGGCGACTGAGTTGCTGGGCGACCCGCGAGATTTGTTAATCGGCCGGCCGTTCGCGTTCTACGTTGGCGATTTGGATTCGTTCATGCGGCATTTGCTTTATTGCCGCACGTCGCAGCAACAGGTGGAAACGGAATTAGAGTTGAAGCCGCGAAAAGGCGAGCGGATTCCGGCGCTCCTTTGCAGCAAGCCGATCACTTCGACGACGAGAAATGGCGCCCTGCTCTATCAAACCGCCATTATGGATTTAAGCGAGCGCAAGCGCGCCGAGCAAGCGTTGCGCGAGAGTAAGCAGCGACTGCTGGCAACTTACGAACGCGCGCCGATTGGCATCATCGAATCTTCACCGGAGGGGAAATACGTTGGCGCGAACGAAGAGTTCTGCCGCATTCTGGGATACAGGAAAGAGGAGCTGCTGCAACGCGGCATCAAAGACGTAACGCACAAAGAAGATTATTCGCGCGACATCAAACTGCATCGTCAACTCGTGGCAGGCGAGATTCCGTTTTATGAAATTGAAAAACGCTACGTGCGAAAGGACGGAGCGATTATCTGGGCTCAAATATTGCGTTCGCTCGTGCGCGGTGCCGATGGAACCCCGCTATACACCATCGGCGCAGTGCGCGACGTCACTGAGCACAAAGCTGCTGAAGAAAAACTAACGTGGCTTGCTGCCTATCCACGGGATAATCCAAACCCGATTCTAGAATTCGATTTGGAAACGAATGCGATTTACTACGCGAATCCCTCCACCTTTGAATCGTTCCCCGACCTGCAACGCCTGCAAGTTCG
>QHNK01000193.1 GCA_003218415.1 Verrucomicrobiota bacterium
GATCTTGCCCCAATTCTGCCTGCCAGCTGCTTTGATGTGATAAACTTCCGCGGGAATTCCTGCTTCCCGGCTGATTCGGATCAGTTCGTCCAGCGCTTCAAGCAATCGATTCCCTTCGCTGCGCATATGCGAGATGTATTTGCCCTGGTATTTCGCAGCGACCTTGCACAATTCGATTAACTCTTCCGTCTTCGCATAAAACGCAGGCGGATAAATCAGAGAGGTGCCAATGCCCAGCGCGCCCGCCTCCATTTCCTTGCGAACGAGTTCGCGCATTTGATCGAGTTGTTGCGGCGTCGGCTGTTTATCTTCGAAACCGATCACGTTCTCGCGTATCGTGGTCGCGCCGATGAACGATGCGACATTGCAGGAAATCCCCCGGCTCTCCAGATAACGCAGATATTCCGTGAGCGTGTTCCACTTGATGTCGTATTTGATGTCGCTCTGCTCGCGCAGCATGTGTTGGCGCACACGATCGTTCACCGGCCCCATCGATTCGCCTTCGCCCATGATCTCGGTGGTAACCCCTTGCCGAATCTCGCTTTGCGACCCGCCATCCTGAATCAACGACACGGTTGACCAGGAAAGCATGTTTATGAATCCGGGCGCGACGGCAAGTCCCCTCGCGTCGATGATTGTTTTCGCCTTTGCGTTTTTGAAATCGCCCACGCCTGCGATCCGATCGCCGCGAATCGCAAGATCGATATGTCGCGGTTCAGCGCCCGTGCCGTCGTAAATTGCGCCGCCCTTGATAACGACATCGAAATCCGGCTTCTGGGCAAACAGTGGCAAAACAATTATCAGAAAAACAGCAGAAACAGCTCTCTTCATCGTGCGGTGCAAAATGAACGTCCCGCGCCGCGCGTCAAGGAGCGAAACAGAAATTCAGATTCACTGAAACAGATTCACTGAAAGGGTGTTATATTATCTGATGAAAAGAATACGAAAATGCGAAAGCAAACGCTGTTGGCGAGGGGCGTTGCTGTCGTTGCTTTGCGCGGGCGTCGTCGCCCTGTTTATCACGGGTTGCGCGGAAGCGCCTTACGTGACCGCATATGATAGTGGTTATTATTATCCGAGCGGTAATTACTGGCGTGACTACGACGGCTACTACCAAGCCTACCCGTTCTCGAATACGGCTAATGGCCCGCGTTACCGCATCATTGACGGTCAGCGCGTTTACGAGCCGTACTACTACGGCGCATACGCGACGGTTGGCGTTCCAGCCGAATGACAATTGCTAAGCCGCGCAACACGATTGCGTTTTCGCAGCGCAGCAGGGGTCAGTGGCCTGCGCTGGGGCAGCACGGCGGTCGCGCGCTTTGCAAGTCGTTGCCGGCGGTTCCAGCAACACGTGCGTCGCATTTTCGTGCCGGGTCACTGAACGCACGTGATATGTCGATGGAAACAAATTTTCATCGCCGTACTCGACGCGAATTTCGGCGTCTAAATTAAGCGGAATCATCCCGCGCACTTTATCGAAAATCTTTAGAAACTTCGCCGCAGTCATGCAGACGTTCGCAGGACCAGGCGGCACCCAAAGTTGCACAATCGTTTCATGCCAGCGGTTGGTTTGGCCGCCGCAATCGACTGTTTCGAACGAGGCGGCCTTCAATTCGGTGAGATGATAGCCGTAATGCACCGCGTGACCTTTCAAATCGAAAAACTTTAACTGGTTGGTCGGCGCGGCACGCAGTGCGGAGATGAATTCGCTGGTCTTCATTTGTTGGATATCCCCTTCGTTCTTCTTCGGCCGGTCTTGCAACAGACTTGATCGCGTCTGCGGCGCTCACCATTCATCCGATGGTCTCTGGCCATCCACTCGCGCAACCCCGCGAGCACGTGACGAACGAGCGGATCGCCATGCTGCGCCCAGCGATAATGCATCCATCTGCCCTCGCGGCGTGTTTCCACCAGGCCGGCGCGCTTCAGATGAGCCAGGTGGCGTGATACTTTCGGCTGCACCACGCGCAAGGTATCGGTTAGTTCGCAGACGCAGGTCTCGCCAGCGGCGAGCAGGTTCAGCAAACGCAACCGTGTCGGATCAGCCAACGTTTTGAAAAGGAACGC
>QHNK01000133.1 GCA_003218415.1 Verrucomicrobiota bacterium
CAGAACTTCGAGCGCCTTCTTCTCTTGGCCGGCTGCAACTTCGATTTCGACCAGGCGCTGGTAACCTTCCGCGTCTGCCGGATTCAGGGCGATTGCTCGATTCGCATAATCGATGGCCTGATCCGTTTTCTTCAGATACCTCACATAGATGAAAGCGAGTTGCTGATAAGGCTCAGCATTATTCGGGTTTGCCTTGATCGCGTCCTTGAGCACGTCAATTGCCTGCGGAAAATCATCCTGTTGTATCAGCAAACCCGCCACACGCGCGGCGAGTTGCGCCTGGCCGGGATCAACGTTGAGCACTTTGCGATACGCCTCCAGCGCCCGATCCATTTCGCCATTTTCTTCAAACGCCATTCCTTCAACAAAATGCGCGAGCGCATCTGCTTTGTGTGCGCCGCCCACCCGCAAGGCAAGATCGGGAGCCGGTTTGGGATCGAGCGAATCGTCTTGGCGGCCAGGCCGTTTAACCGCCGTCGAGGAGGTCGCGCTTTTGGTCGATAACGTTTTCGCCGGTCGCGCGACTGCAACGCTTGCGGCGACAAGAAAGGCCAGTGAAAAGAAAAAACACTGGCACGCCGAAACGCCCCGCTTCTTCCGCTCCCTCATGCTTAATCTTATCTTTCCGCACCGTGTTCGGCAAACCAGTCTTCGCTTTGGCTACGAGTGGCAGGTCAGCCTCAGACCTGTAGTGGCAGCCGTGCCGGCTGCGCTCTGGAATGCATGCGACACGCTCACCACTGCAAGGAACGTGGCGCAACGATGCGTGCGCATCGCTGTTCAGTATTGGACGTTGGGCGTTGAGTGTTGGACGTTTTCCGAGCGTCGGCGCTGACGATTTACACCTTGTACCGGAGCCGCTTCTTGTGCCGATGCGCCCTCATGCGTTTGCGGCGCTTGTGCTTGGCAATTTTTGCTTTTCGTCTTTTCTTAAGAGAGCCCATTCAGTTTTTCCAGAGTCGCAAGGTGCGATTCAACCATCTAATCCACCGTGTTGCAACTCGGTTTCTCTGGCTTCTGTGCAATTATGATCATGCTCTTCCACAGAAAAGGTATTCTGCCCGCTCCAATGAAGCGAACGACGCGGAAACCGGCATCGTTCAACAGCTGCGAGAGAGTCTTGCGCGACCAGAACTTGATGTGGCCGCCGTCCCAGAAGGGATTGAGATGTGCGTCCCACTTGTTGGCGAGCGCAAGAACAAGATTCTTCGCGTAGCCGTGATACGGCGTGCTGATGATAACGTGACCGCCGGGCCGGAGCAGCTGCTTCGTGAAACGAGGCAGGCTACGAGGTCTAGCGAGATGCTCAATTACCTCGGTAGCGATAGCCACATCGAAGCTCTCATTGCCAACCGGAGTTGGATCGTCGTCCACTCCGAGTTGATGAAATACCAACCCGGGCGCCGAACTCTGTGCGAACCGAACGCCGTCCGCGCTCGGCTCGCAACCGACCACTTCGTATCCGCGCCGGGCAAGCTCGCGAGAGAGCGCGCCGTTCCCGCACCCAATATCGACGACTCGTCGCGCGCCCAACTCCGCGCAAAGCGTGATGATCTGCGGCCACAAATATGCCTCCGTGTGCGGCGCCTCCACGGAGCCGTAGTGATACTCCAAATGGTGCACTGGGGTCGTCGGCCGGCTCACCTGGTAAGCCAAAAATTACATGGAACACGTAACCGGCTCAGCTTCCCGGGTTGAGCGCGCCAGCGGCGGAACGCGTTAGCCGCCGCGTCATCGAGAATCTTCGAGCCGGTGCTCTGCACGACCGTAACGCGTGTAACCACACCGGTAGGCGGATTGATGTAGACGTCATACACGCCACGCCCGGTGATATGCTGTGCGCGGGCTTCCACAGGATAGGTCGGGCGCGGCATGGTAAGCATGAACGGGCGCGCTTGAGGAGGAACTGTTACGTCGGGCTCCGCGGCGAACGAATAACAGGCCGCTGCTGCAAACACGGTAGCAATGCCGATCTTGACGTGGTGAGAGAGCGCCAGCATCTAACGAGAAAGAGATAAGCCACGGCAGGGTGTCGTGGCAAACACACTGAAGTTGTATCGTAATGGGGCCGTTGGCTTCATCGACTGGTTAGGTCTCGAACTGAGCTTGCACCTCCGGCCACTGGAAAAGCAAGATTGTGGCGATTCCTAAAAGGGTGCCGTAGGGAATCCAAATGCAGTTAATGCCAGCCATTATGTAGATGAAGAGCTTGTGTTTTCTCTTCTTAATGCAGCGCCCAGCGTAGGCCGTCAGCGCACCGAGCGTCCAACCACAGATGATGATCACTCCAATCACGCCCGCGACAATTCGAAACAGGATCGGCGGAGGTCCCTGATTGCTATTGGAGCTTGGCGATGCACTCGGAATTGCTGACGGCGAGGCGTGCTGTGCACTTCCAGGAGTTGGAACCGGCGCGTTCCACTGTGAAGCTGGAACAAACGAAAAGCCGAGGAAGAGGAAAAAGTGGATAAGTAAAAATGAAACGAATGCTGCCCCGATCGCACCGGAGAGATAGTAGGAGAGCGAGAGCAGTCGGAGCCTATCAATGGCGATGATCTGGCGTTCGTCGTTGAGTGGTGGCGGCTTTGTCACACAGATAGACCTAACGAGAATTAGACGGAAAAATTCCGTCTAATCCAATCACTTCTTCAGCATTGCATCGCGTTTCGCTTTAAACTCGGTTCCAGCTTTCCATTCAGGGAATTTGTCGCCATTGGCGATCTGGTAGCCGACTTCGAAGAGGAGTTGGACATCCTGCACCGCGCCGGAGAGGTCCCAGGTGGGATCAACTTCATCTGACGGCTGGTGATAATGTTTCACGACAAATTCGTCGCGCTTCTGCTTTCCGTAATCTGGCGGCTTGCCAATGATGTCGATCCCACGCGCCGCGTGCAACACGGGGACACCGACTTTGGCGAATTCGAAACTGTCCACCCGATAGAAGCCGCCTTTCTCCGGTTCGCTGTTTGGCTTCATCGCGCGCCCCTGTCGCGCCGCGGCCTGGCCCAATAAGTCGTCCAGGGTTGAGTTGCTATTGGTAAGATCTTCGAGGTCGCGCGATTTGCCCCAGGGATTCACGCCGTCGATATTGATGTCGGCCAGCGTTTTCTCGAGCGGATAAAGCGGATGTTCCGCATAAAATTTCGCGCCGAGCAATCCTGCTTCTTCGGCTGTCGTCGCCATAAACAACACCGAGCGTTTCGGCGACGGATTTAATTTCTTAAACGCGGCCGCCACCTGAATTACGGAGGCCACGCCAGACGCGTTGTCGATTGCGCCATTAAAAACCTGATCGCCTTGTAATTCGGGATGCCGCCCGAGATGGTCCCAGTGCGCGGTGTAAATGACGTATCCGTCCCGCAATTTCGGATCGCCCCCTTCGAGTTTGCCGATGACATTGTGCGATTTAAAGGAGCGAATCTGCTGTTTGATTTCGATGTCGGCTTTGGCATTCAACGCCACCGGCCGGAACTCTTTTGCGACCGCCGATTTTTTCAGCGCGTCAAAATCCTGCCCGCAATCGGCGAATAATTTTTTCGCTACGTCGCGTGTGATCCACGAACGCGCCGAAACGGCATCCATGTTCTTGTTCGGATTATCGAGCTCGAAGTTTTCTTTGCCCCAGCTCGATCTCACCACCTGCCACGGGTAAGCCGCCGGTTCGGTTTCGTGGATGATGATCGCAGCGGCCGCGCCTTTTTGCGCTGCGATTTCGTATTTGTAAGTCCAGCGACCGTAGTACGTCATCGCTTTTCCCTTAAACATTTTGTCGTCGAGCTTTGAAGGATCTTTTGGATCGGGCACCGGCGGATCGCCGATCAACATCAGCACCGTTTTGCCACGCACATCGACGTCTTTGTAATCATCCCAGCCGTATTCCGGCGCGACGACGCCGTATCCGACATAGACCATGTCTGACTTGTCGATTTTGATTTCCGGTTGGAGACGCGCCGAGGAAGCAACGAAATCATCCGGATATTTGAGATCGATCGTTTTGTCGCCAACGGCGAACGACATTCGCGGTTCGCTTTTGATCCCAGCCAGAGGGACCTCCTGCGTGTAAGTCCCGTCCGGATCTTCCGGTCTCAACCCGATCTGTTTGAACTGATCAGTGATGTATTTGACCGAAAGTTCTTCGCCTTTCGTTCCCGGCGCGCGTCCTTCGAATTCATCCGATGCAAGAACTTTGATGTGCGCGAGCAAGCCGTCCGGCGTGATCGCCTCCAGTGCCGGCTGCAAACGCTCCGCCAGTTCATCGGCCGCGAAAAGCAAGGTCGGAGCGGCCAAAAAGATCCCCACCGACCAGCGAGCAAGTTTCATGATCTTTTTGTAGTGGTCATTGGCGAGCGTCGCAAGATAATGACGGAATCCGAATGACGAATGACGAAACCATTGGCAAACTGGATTCTCAATTTTTCCGCTGCAAAATAGTGATGCGTCCGCGCAGAAAATCGATCGTGCGCGGATAAATCCATACAGGCGCAGGCGGCGTCTCGCCATCGAACGCAATGGCGTAAGGGAGTTTCCCGACAAGAAGGTCACCGTAATATCTGCGAACAGCTTCGCTCGGCACCTTATAATCCAGCGAATAAATGGCGATGTAATTCGGATTGCGCTTGCCCAAGGCGGCGGCGGTGAATAACCCTTGGTCGGGATGTCCTTCTCTCTCGGCAACGAGGGGTTGCACCCATTCGGGAAAAACCTTGCGGAACAACTCGACGCGACCCGGCATATGAGGCAGACGCAGATCGATGATGTCTCGTGCTGGAGGTATGGGTTCATCGGGTCGGCCAAGACTAATTTCGTGGCCATCGAAATTCGGCAGTTTCGACCAATGCGGGGTGGTGCCACTCGATTCGATAACGCTGCCTGGCGGGACATTTTTCTCTACCCAAAGCTGTGCTTTCAGCCGCGGATCATCGTTGAAACGCTTGCCAACCAGATAACTGCAAAGGCAGTTGTAAATCAGAACTGGTAGGAGTAACGCAAGAGTCCACTTTCGCCGTTCGCACGTCTGCAACGCCGGACCAATCATCAAAATCAGGAACGGAATCGCGGGCAAAACATAGCGGGTTTCCGTTCGCGGGAACGTCCCTATTTTCAAAATGTAAAGGAGAAATACGGCGGTGCTCAGGATGAATCCCCGCGTTGCGGCATCGCTGAGGTCGCGTCGTTTCAGGATTAGAATGCAGCTCAAAATCGCGAGGCCAGCGATCAAAATCGCGCCGGGAATTCCGACAATTTCCGGAATTCGGCCAAGAGCACCAAGATAATTGGCGCGATCTGGCTGACCCGAGTAACGGGGCGTGACGGTGTAGTTGTAGATGAAATCGTGCCAGAATTTCTTCGGCTCATAAGGCGCAGTCGGGCATCCGAAGAGAAATCCGAGCAGGATCATGCCGAAAGCGATGCCCAGTTGATGGCTTAGAATTATACTTCGAAGGCCCGCGTCTTTCGTCGCGAAGAAATGCGCGACAAGAAGCGCGATTCCGACGGCCAGGCCGTTGTATTTGGTTGCGATTGCGATGCCGATCAAAAAGCCAGCAATGGCGTAATTGCGAGTGGTAGGAGCTGATATGAGCCGGTGGGCGGCCCAAAGAGCCGCCAGCATCCAAAACAAGAGCGGCATATCAACAGTGAGGAAATGCGCGTAGGCAACGAATCCGGCGCTCGTGGCGAAAGCAAACGCGATGATGGCAGCAGAAAATCTTCCGTACGAGCTACGGCTAAAACTATAAGCAAGTGCAATTGTGCCCAGATAAAGTGCAATCGTCACTAATCGCGATCCGATTAGCTTTGCGGAATTGGCGATTTTCATCCTTTCCGTTGGCACTTGGGCGATTTTCATAACTCCGGTGACTGGCCAGACCACAAGGAGGTGGTTCAAGTAGGTATGAAATGGCGGCTTCATGTAGTCACTCGGCCGCAGGGCGCGCAAACCACGCAGCGCGATTTGACTGCGATTCCAGCATTCGACCCGTCCCCACGTGATACCCTGCAGACAGAAAAGGAACGCGAGCGACAGTGCCGCGACTAACAGCGGATCAATGCGTTGAATTTTCCTCGATTGCTCCGCGGATTCGGACGGGGAAAATGTCACGTGGGTTCACTTGGTTGTCGGCGATGACGTCCCGGCTTGTCTGTCGAGGTAACCGTCCTTCGCTTTTTCAAAAACGGTTGCCATGTCGGCGGCTATCGCGTCGGCCCAAGCGTAGCCGTAGTAACCGGCATCGTAACCGTTCAAGTGCCCAAAGTAAGAAACGAATGTCGTGCTCGGATCGATCGGTAGAAAAACTTTTTCCAGGATCGGATTCGATATGGCGATGCAATCATAAGGCATGTCTTCAGGATGCGGGTCGTGCAGGGCGAGGTCGAGTGATGCGAACGCGAACTGGCGCCGATAAAAAACACCGGCGTTAGCCAGCTTGGCATCATTCATTTTTTTGACGATTTCGGCCGGAATCTTTTTCGATAGGTCACGGTAATCAGCCGCGAACGTGTCGAGCACTTTCTTGTCCCACACCCAGTTTTGCAGCATCTGCGACGGCGCTTCGACGAAATCACCCGGCACATGCGTCCCGGCGAAACGTCCGTACTTGGCGCGAGTGACAATGGAATGCAGGCAGTGGCCGAATTCGTGGAACAGCGTTTCTACATCCTGGTGTGTGAGCAAAGACGGTTTGTCCGCAGTTGGCGGCGGGAAATTGCAAAGCAGCGCGACGGTGGGCCGCTGGTATTTGCTATCGGGCAAGAGTTTGCCGCTGATAATGTCGAACTGCGCGAAGTGATTGAATTTTCCTTCGCGCGGGAACATGTCGAGGTAAAACATGCCGAGCGGCTCGCCACTGGCGGCATCGGTCACCAGATAAAGCTGGAGATCAGCGATCCATTTGTAGGGCGCGGCGATCTTTTCAAATTTCAAGCCAAAGATGCTCTGATAAATGTTGAACATTCCATCGAGCACTTTTTGGAACGGGAAATACGCGCGTAACGCTTCCTTATCGACGTCGTATTTCTGTTTGTTACGCTGATTGCCGTAATAACGCCAGTCCCATACCATGATCCGGGCGTTGGGATCGTTCGTCTCGGCGGCTTTCAACTTTTGTAATTCCGCCAGTTCGCTATCGAATTTCGGCTGGATCCCCGCGACCAAGTCATTGATGTATTTTTCCGCATTCGCCCCGGTCTTGGCGATTTTGATTTCGGTCTGGTAGTCGTCCCACGATTTGTACCCGAGCCGCAGCGCGATCTTGTTCCGGAGCGCAAGCATTTGATTGAGGACGGCGACATTGCTGTCTTTGGCGAGCGTGTCATGAATGAGGTAAAGCTGCTTGCGCGTCGCTTCGCTTTTCGCGTTTTCCTCCACGGTGATGAATTGCCAGGTGACGTTTGCCATCACTGTGTAGGCATCGTCTCCGGTTCTGACCCCGGGCGCGGCGAGGAAGCTTTCCGGCAGTCCATCCAGATCAGCCTTTGTAAACATGACCGGCGCAGTGGCCTTGACGATGTTGGTATCGAAATCGGTCCCGAGTTTGGACAATTCCTTGCGCAGCTGTTCGACTTCCTTTCGCTGGTCGGGCGGCAAATCCAAACCGGCGCGGCGATAATCGCGCAAGGTTTCCTTGAGCAGCTTTTCATCTTCACCGGTGAGTTTCGGATGAATGTCCGCAAAAGCTTTGATGGCTTTGTAAACATCCTCGCGATAATCGATCCCGACCGCCCATTCCTGGAAGGCCTTCACTGCGTTCTCAGCAGCGGTGCGCATTGCCGGATTCGTATTTGTCTCCTTAATGATCGTCGCCTTGTTCGCTGCAATTCCCGCTTGATATGTGAGATCGTCGAGCGCCACAACGGAGCTTTTGAAAGTAACCTTGCTCAAGTCCTGAGCGCCGATCTGATCCAGCCCATTGTTGGCTTTCGCGATCGCATCTTTCATCGATGCTTCAACCGCTCCCGGCGTCTGTTCCCAATCGGGAATCGTCAGAACCGCGTTTGCCTTGGCAGCAGCGGCACGAAAATCATCGACAGTTTTAGGCTCGGCTCCCAGCAGACTCGAAGAGGTGGCAACAATGAATAACACGCAAAGAAGAGACGATTTCATGGATGGTTGGGATAGAAGTGGCCACAGATTTACACAGATTTTCACAGTTGAGCGAAGGAATTTTGATGAATGTGTGTTTCATCTGTGTTCATCTGTTGCAGGAACCTGCACTTCAGGGAAACGCGCATGATCGAGAAATTCTTCCTCGCCTTCATCCCGGTGTTTGTGGCGATCGATCCGATTGGACTCGTGGCGGTGTTCATTGGTCTCAGCGCTGGTGCTTCGCGCGAAGAGCGAAGAGGACAGGCGCTTCTTGGAATCTTCACCGCCCTATGCCTGGCTGTCGGCTTTATTTTTCTGGGGAAGATTATTTTCGCTGCACTTGGAATCACGGTTGCGGATTTTCAAGTTGCAGGCGGTTTGATCTTGCTGGGTCTGGCGGGCCGCGAATTACTGAGTCTTGGGTCACAGGATCGCGAAGCCAGCGATGAATTTGGCATCGTTCCGCTTGGCATGCCGCTGATCGCCGGGCCGGCGTTACTAACCGCATTGCTTATTTTGGTCGACACAGTCGGCCTGTTGTTCACATTGCTCTCGCTCGTCTTGAATCTCGTCTTGGTCGCGATCGCGTTCTGGAATGCCGATTGGGTCACGCATTTGATGGGCAAACAAGGGTTACGCGGCGTATCGAAAATAGTCGCGCTACTTCTCGCGGCGATTGCCGTGAGCCTGATTCGCCGCGGCTGGCACGCCGCCGGGACCTAATCAGTTATTGCCTTTAGCAAAGCGACGTTTTAATTTACGGGAGGTTAAATCCGAAGAGGAGGCCTGACCCGAATCAACTTAGCGTATTGAGACCTTAACTCGGGATCGTTGACACGCGGACGACCCTTGTTACTATCCTCGCTCCTATGAGATTTCCGCTCGCATTAACAACGAAGATCGCGGCTTACATAATCGGCCACAAGTTACGTGGCACGAAGAAGTTCGCCACGGTGCTTCAGCTCGAGCCGTTGCACACTTGCAACCTCACATGCACCGGTTGCGGGCGGATTCGCGAATATTCCACGTCGCTCAAGGACATGATGAGCTCGGAGGATTGCCTCGCGGCAGCGGAGGAGTGCAACGCGCCGATGGTCTCGATCTGCGGAGGCGAACCGCTCATCTACCCGCACATCGAAGCGCTGGTGAATGGATTGCTCGCGCAAAATCGGATCGTTTACATCTGCACCAACGCCATGTTCATGCGCAAGAAAATGCGCGACTGGATGGCATCGCAGATCGGCAAGCGCCGCGAGTTCGTCGATCAGAAAATCGACGAGTTGATGAAAGCCGGCTTACTTAGCGAGAAAGATGCGGCTGAAATCCGCAAAGGTCCGAAAGACCCGAGCAAGCCTGCGATCGCGCCGAGTAGATGGATGTATTGGAACGTGCACCTCGATGGACTGGAGCGCATTCACGATCTCATCGTCGAGCGCGAAGGAGTTTTCAAGGAGTGCATTTTCGCAATCAAGATGGCGAAGAGTCTCGGCTATCAAGTGGCAACCAACACGACCATTTACAAGGAAACCGATATGCAAGAGGTCGAGCAGATGTTCGATTATCTCTCCGATCTTGGCGTCGATGGCCACACAATTTCCCCAGGCTATGACTACGACGCGGCGAAGAAAGATATGACCAAACGGCTCAATCTGCGCCCTGAAGATTTTTTCCTCACGCGGTCAATGACGATTCGGAAATTCCGGAAAGTGGAGAAATGGATGAATCGATACACGTTTTTCGGCACGCCGGTTTATTTTGAATTTCTCGCCGGCAAGCGGGATTTGACCTGTTCAGCCTGGGCGATTCCGACCCGGAACATTCGCGGATGGAAAGGGCCCTGCTATCTCATGACCGACGGGCATTACTCGAGCTACGCGGAGTTGCTCGAGAAAACGGAGTGGGACAGATATGGCGTGGTGAACGGCATTGCGCGTGACAGCCGTTGCGAGAATTGCATGGTGCATTGCGGTTACGAGCCAACCGCCAGCCTCGGCCTCCAAGCACAGCGTGGCGACACGTGGAAGACGATCAAGTTCAATTTCGGGGCGAAACCGAAGCCGACCGGCCGGGGCAGCGAGACGGTTGCGTTTAACGGCGTAACCAGCGGCAACGGGCATATCACGGGGAAGTCCGCTCAAACGAACGGCGCTGCAGCACACGCCTCGTAAGATCGAAATGCTGAATTCGTCGAAGAACCTGATCGCTTTGCCAAGTGCACGGCCCGAAGTCTCGGAATCGTATTCCGCAGCGGACCAGGAGATCGCGCGCGCGATTGCTCGCGCGCAGGAAAACCTTTTGCGGCAACAGAAACCTGATGGCCACTGGTGTGGTGAGCTCATCGTCGATAGCACGCTATGCTCCGATTACATCCTCTTCATGCACTGGTGTCGTGAAGTAGATGCGCAATTGCAGCGCCGTTGCGTTCGTCACATCCTGAAACGGCAACTGCCGGATGGCGGTTGGAATATTTATCACGGCGGTCCGAGCGAGATTAACGCTTCCGTGAAAGCATATTTCGCGCTGAAACTCGCTGGCTGTTCGGCGGACGCGCCGTTTATGCAGGAGGCGCGGGCGACCATTATGCGCCTCGGCGGTATCCCGCAGATGAACACGTTCAGCAAACTTTACCTCGCGCTGCTGGGCCAGTTTCCGTGGAAATATTTGCCGGCCATCCCGGTGGAAATGGTGCTCCTGCCGAGCTGGGCGCCGTTTCACATCTGCAAAATGTCGTCGTGGAGCCGGGCCATGCTCATCCCGCTCGCCATCATCAATCATTTCAAGCCTACTCGCATCCTGCCCGGCGAAAAACACCTGCACGAACTCTTTCCACTCGGCACCGAGCAAAGCGATTTGCGGCTTCCTCGCAGCGAAAAATTCTGGACCTGGCGCAATTTCTTTCTCCGACTCGACGACACGTTAAAATTTCTGCAGCCGCTGCGGATTCGTCCATTGCGCCGGCGTGCGCTCGAAGAAGCGGAGCGCTGGATGCTCGAACGCATCGGCGAGGGGAGTGACGGGCTCGCGGCAGTGTTTCCGGCGATGCTGAACTCTTTGATCGCCTTGCGCGCGCTGGGTTACTCGAAGACGAATCCCGTTTACGCCAAGGCGGAAAAAGATTTCGCCGGACTCTTTATCGATGATCCGGAGGATTTCCGGATTCAACCTTGTCGCTCGCCCATTTGGGATACGGCGATCAACGTCATCTCGCTGGCCGAATCCGGTGTTTCGCCGGAACATCCTGCGCTGCAAAAAGCCGCAGATTGGCTCATCAACAAAGAGGTGCGAATTAGAGGAGACTGGGCGGTGAACAATCCGCATGCGGAAGCAAGCGGCTGGGCATTCGAGTACGACAACATCTATTACCCGGACACCGACGACACAGGGATGGTGCTGATGGCGTTGCGCACGATACGGCCCAGAGATCCACAAACGCTCGATGCAATCTTTCGTCGCGCACTTGATTGGCAGCTCAGTTTCCAATGCGACGATGGCGGCTGGGCTGCTTTTGACAAGAACGTGACGACGGCATGGCTCGAAGACATGCCGTTTGCCGATCACAATGCGATCCTCGACCCGACCTGCAGCGATCTGACCGCGCGCACGCTCGAGTTGTTTGGCTATATCGGGTTCGACCGGAATCATCCCGCGGTGAAACGCGCCCTGGAGTATTTGATCGAGACGCAGGAGGACGATGGTTCCTGGTACGGTCGCTGGGGCGTAAATTACATTTATGGCACCTGGCAGGTACTGCGTGGCTTGCGCGCAATTGGTGAAGATATGACGCAGGACTGGATATTGCGCGGCCGTGATTGGCTTGAGAGTTGTCAAAACAACGACGGCGGTTGGGGGGAGACCTGCGGCACTTACGAAAATCCATCGACCAAAGGCATTGGCGAGAGCACCGCATCGCAAACAGCATGGGCAATCATGGGAATCTGCGCATGCGGCGATCTCGATCGGCCCAGTATTCAGCGAGGATTACGTTATCTGCTTCGCTCGCAAGACCCGGATGGCTCGTGGGATGAAGAGCAGATTACAGGCACGGGTTTCCCAGGCGTGTTTTATTTGAAATACGACATGTACCGCCAGAATTTTCCGCTGCTCGCCCTTGCGACTTACGTCAATGCTTGCAGTGGCCTCACATATCGCCCGGGTTTTTATCGCTGCGAATAAATCTTGTAGCCACGGACCTGCGGCCCGTCTGCCTTGAAAGTGGGACCGGCCACAGGCCGGTGGCTACAGCGCTATTTCCCAGAACGAAAAATAAAACCTGCCGCGCTACGTAATTCGATCTAACTGTATAGATTATGGCTTACGAATTACCAAAATTACCTTATGCGTACGATGCTTTGGAACCGCACATCGATGCGAAGACGATGGAAATCCATCATACCAAGCATCACCAGGCTTACATCGACAACGTCAACAAGGCGATCAAAGGCAAGGCCGATCTCGAAAAGAAATCGGTGGAAGATTTGATCAGCGATCTCAAATCGGTGCCGGAAGACATTCGCACGGTTGTGCGCAACAACGGCGGCGGGCACGCCAACCATTCCTTCTTCTGGAAAATCATGGGACCGAACGCCGGCGGCGAACCGAAAGGCAAACTCGCCGATGATATCAAATCAACCTTCGGCAGCTTCGATGAGTTCAAAGAGAAATTTGCCGATGCGGGTGTGAAACGCTTTGGCAGCGGCTGGGCGTGGCTGATTAAAAACAAGAATGGAAAGCTCGAAATTATTTCGACGCCAAATCAAGACAGTCCTCTGATGGATGGCAACACGCCGATCCTCGGCGTCGACGTGTGGGAGCATGCCTATTATCTCAAGTATCAAAACCGCCGCGCCGATTACCTTAAGGCTTGGTGGAACGTGGTGAACTGGGACGCGGTCGCGAAGAACTACTGAGGCTGCTGAGGTAACACTGCTCGCGGATCGTGGGTAGCGCACGCGTCTCGCGTGCTGGTTTCGGTGTCGCGCCGAAACGCACTTTTGTTGAGACTTGCTTCGGAGTAAGCGATAAAGTCCCCGAGGGAAAGTTCGCGATCGCGAGGACGCGCTCGCCACCACGCGAGACGCGTGCGCGCTACCCAAAGCATGGCTTATCTAAACGAAAATTATCTCAAGCTTCAGGCCGGATATTTGTTCCCGGAAGTCGCGCGCCGGGTCTGCGAATTTTGCGAAGCGGATCCGGCAGCGGCAAAGAGATTGATCCGCTGCGGAATTGGTGACGTGACCGAGCCGTTGCCGCGCGCGGCAGTCGATGCGATGAAGCGGGCGATCGAAGAGCTCGGCCATCACGAGACTTTTCGCGGCTATGGCCCCGAGCAAGGTTACGAATTTCTACGCTCAACAATCGCGCAGCACGATTATCGCGACCGCGGCATCGAAATTGCCGATGATGAAATCTTTATCTCTGACGGGTCAAAATGCGATTGCGGTTATATCCTGGATATTCTCGGTGATCAAAACAAGGTGGCGGTCCCCGATCCAGTTTATCCGGTCTATGTCGATACAAACGTGATGGCCGGCCACACAGGCCCGGCTCGAAAAGACGGCAGCTACGAAGGGATTCTCTACTTGCCCTGCACAGCGGAAAACAATTTTGTGCCCGAGCCCACGAAGGAACATGTCGATCTCGTTTATCTTTGTTTTCCGAACAATCCGACCGGTGCAGTTGCGTCACGCGACCAGCTTGCGCAGTGGGTCGAGTATGCCCACGCACATGAGGCGACTCTCCTCTTCGATTCCGCTTACGAGTCGTACATTTCTGATCTGGAAATCCCGCATTCCATTTTCGAAATTCCAGGCGCGCGCGAATGCGCGATTGAGTTGCGCAGTTTTTCCAAGAACGGCGGTTTCACCGGTGTGCGGTGCGGGTTTACGGTAATGCCGAAATTGGTACTCGCGCGAACGGAGAACGGTCGCCGATTACCACTTCATCCGCTGTGGCAGCGGCGCTGGAGCACCAAATCCAACAGCGTGAGTTATCCGGTGCAACGTGGCGCCGAGGCGTTGTATTCACAGGAAGGTCGCAAACAAGTGCGCGCTCTCATCGATCATTACATGGGCAATGCAAAACTACTGCGCGGCGCTGCGGCTCATGCTGAGCTGAAAGCTTTTGGCGGAGTAAACGCGCCCTACATCTGGGTGGAAACGCCCGATGGCCTTACGAGTTGGGAGACGTTCGATCGTATGCTGCGCGAGCTAAACGTGGTCATTACCCCGGGTGCTGGATTTGGCGCGCAAGGGGAAGGCTACTTTCGTCTTTCCGCGTTCAACAGCCGCAAGAACGCTGGGGAAGTAGCGCGTCGTTTGAAGAAACTGTAGTCGCCTCGCTGTGCGAAGCGCGGCGTCGAGGTGGTAAACACAGCAGGCTTGCGTGGAGGGAAGGCGCCACTGTCGAATCCGTCTTGTCCATCCTACAGAGGCGCGTAAAGTGCGCAGAGTTTTTTCGGGGACATCACGCGTGCCGGATCGAAAACAAAATCTGCCACAGCTTTATCGTTTTTGCTTCTTAATGCTGGGCGACTCAAGCAAAGCGCAGGAAGTCTTTCACACCACGTTGCGCGAGGCGGCCAATCGCGCCGCGCAGGGAGAACTGCCGAAGGAAAGGTTTTGGCTCTTCCGCGACGCGCTCTGGCGCTGTTTAGAAGCAGACAAAGCTGATTTGCAACCAGAGGCGCTCAAACTTGATGAGCATGACGTGGCTCCACAGGGTGCATCGCAGATTGAACAGCTCGAGCCCACGCAACTCGCAGTTTGGATTTCCGGCGCGCCGGATCCTCAGAGGACCGCGCTTGCACTTTTTTATCTCGACGAATTTGATTATAACGAAATTCTTGACCTCGCGGAACTCAAGCTCAGCGAGCTTTCCCGGTTTCTGGCGCAGGGCCGCCGGCAGTTGCAGGCGTGGCTGGACGCAAAGCACCCTGAACAAGGCACAGTATGAGAATGCTGCGGTTATTGCGCCGACAACGCGCCCTTTTGAATTGCGCGCCGATCAGCCAAGACCGATTGGCTGACCGTTCGATGCGCGCA
>QHNK01000134.1 GCA_003218415.1 Verrucomicrobiota bacterium
TGTCGTGCACCTGAACGAATTGATCGTGCAATGTGGTGTCAGTGATCGATGCGAGATGAAGGATCGCGTCGAACTTTTCGTCACCGAATTGCTCGCGCCAATCGAGGGTCGCCAGATTTTGCGCAATGAAATCGCCACGATATCCGGCGAGATTCTTGAAATTACCCGAGCGAAAATCGTCGATCACCGTGAGATACGCCTCCGGAAATTTTTCTTGCAACGCGAGCGTGAGATTCGAGCCGATGAAACCGGCGCCGCCGGTGACGATCAGGTTTAGACGCAAGTCAGTCGAAGACACAGAAAGATTGGTTGAGCGATTGATTAAATAAGTCTTGACGCTCGAAGCGCAAGCAGCTAGTCCTCGATCCAGTTCTTTGCGAGCTTGGAAAAGTGGATCGGCGCAAGAAATCCCGTGAGAACCGGGAGCAGTTGCGCTGCTGTAACTGGATACGACTTCCCACTGGGCCAATTCCCGAAAAAATTCGGGAGTGAAGGCGGGAAGAAGGCAAAGCCAGGAGCCAGAATATTTGTCCGGTCCACCTCATTCGTCCCGCGAATGCGGGACGAAAAAACTTCTTCGCAAAAAGAAGAATGAGAGCTGGGCGATGCGGCCTCGGCCATACAAGTCCGACTCTCTGAGTTGGAGGTCACTTGTATGCGAAATCGTCCAGTTTGGTTTTGTTTTCGGAGAGCGCACGCTCTCTCACTTGCGTTACTCGCCGTTGTGCCGGTCGTCTGCTTCGCGCAGGAAACGTCGCCGACTCCTTCACCAAGCGAAGCGGAAGCTGAGCAAGTGGTCGTCTCCGCGACGCGTTTTGATATTCCGCTCGATCAATCGCCTGCGAGCGTGAGCGTAATTACCTCGGAAGATCTCGAGCAAAAACAGATCGAGCGCGTGAGCAATGCACTGCGCGAAGTGCCCGGGCTGTCCATTGTCCAGACCGGCACGGCCGGCCAGTTGACCTCGATTTTCACTCGTGGATTGCGCAGCGAACACACACAGGTTTTGCTCGATGGCATTCCGATCAATCAAGGGTTGCAAGGCGCATTTAATTTTGCCGACTTCACTACGGACGATATCGAGAGGATCGAGGTGGTGCGCGGGCCCCAAAGCACTTTGTATGGACCTCGCGCGCTCGCCGGCGTGATTCAAATTTTCACTAAACAAGGTACAGGAACTCCAAGCGTCATGGTGGCTGCCGAAGGCGGGTCGTACGATACTTTTCGTGAATGGGCCCAGAGCGATGGTAAAATCGACGGCTTCGATTATTCAGTCGGCACGAGTCGTCTCGATACCGACAACGCGCGCCCCAACAACAACTATCGCAACACCGCTGCGATCGCCGACGTCGGCTGGTCGCCTAGCGAAACACTACGCCTGGGTAGTCTGTTTACTTACTCCGTGAGCGACACCGGAAATCCGAACGCGATTTTCGATCCGCGTCCTATTGATCACTTTCTCACAGAACGTTGGCTGATCGGCCCGCACGTCGATTGGAAAGCGACGGACTGGTGGGAGCATAAGTTCATTTTCAGTTACGATCACGAGCGACAAATAAATGATCCAAACGAGGACGGATTTGTCGGGCCAACGCGGGCGCTCTTCGAACGAACGCAAATTGATTATCAAAACGATTTGCGCCCAATCTCGTGGCTTACACTCACTTCAGGCTTCTTCTATAGCCGTCTCAACGCAGGGCAGGAACGTCCGGTCGTTCTGTTCGGACCTACATTTGTGAGCGATCATACGGAGGAGATCGCTGGATTTTTACAGGCGACGCTGATGCCGATCAAAGATTTGATCTTCGTGACCGGTGGGCGTTTTGATCACTTCAACCAGTTCGGCGGCGTCTGGACATACCGCTTCGCGAGCAGTTACAAGATCGACAAGACAAACACAACATTGCATTCCAGCGTGGCGACGGGATTCAGTCCACCCAGCAGTCAGGACAAAATTTTCGGGAACAATTTCGGACTGAAACCGGAACACGATTTGGGTTGGGACATCGGTGTCAGGCAGGAGCTTTGGGAGAACCACGTCACGTTTGGCCTGACTTATTTTCACAACGACTTGTCGAACGTGATCGGATTCAACGGGCTCTTCCAGACACTTAACCTAGGCGCCGCCGAAACGCAGGGACTCGAAGCAGAGTTTCGTGCGCAACCCATCGCCGACCTCCTCTTCACAGCGAGCTATACGTATTTGGACGCGCAGAAAACATCGTCGGCGGACATTTCGCAGCTTCAAGGCGCGCGTTTGCCGCGCCGGCCGCGTAATGAGGTTTACGTTTCTGCTTCATATCTCTGGTGCAAAAAACTGCGCACCACGATCGAAGCCAAGTTCGTGAACGCACGCGAGGAATTAAATTTCGGCGGACCGAATTTCGATATCGAAGACTACTCGTTCGTGAACATCGCCGCGGAATACGAAGTGAACCCGCACCTATTAATCTTCGGCCGGATCGAAAATCTCACGAACGAACATTACTCGGAAGTTTTCGGTTTCCCCGCGCTCGGGCGCGCCGCATATGGAGGAGTGAAGATTCGGTTTTGAGTAGTAGATCGCTAGAAGCTGATCTTCAGAATACGACCATCGGTTCCGACGAGCCACCCGGCTTTGGGACTGGCAAAAGCTACTGCCCAATAGCCGCTCACATCGGGCAAGGTGAACCAGGTGTTTCCCTCATCGGGAGTCCACGCCGCGCCTCCATCATTCGCCGTGATTACCACTGCGCGACCGAGATTATCTCCCGCGCCGCGACCGCTGCGACCCACGTAGCTTAGGCCGAAGATGGCTCCCGTCACAGGAGGAGGGCTCGTAAGAGTCCAAGTTTGACCGGCATCGCTCGAGGTTGCCGTGCGCGCGTTATTGGGATCGCCGGGATCCAAATCACCACCGCCTACGATGCCATGGAGCGGGTCCCGGAAAGCGACAGTGAACGCGCCCGCGCTAGGTGAGCTGAACAGGGGAGTATTATATGCGTTCCAAGTGTCGCCTTGGTCCCTAGTCGCCAGCACCCTTGCAATGTCCGAGCCGCCGGTTGCAATCCAGGCGTTTCTCCCACCTTCTGTGGTGACGCAAGTACCGCTCGACGCAAAAGAGAATTCCCCCGGCAACGCTGGGGGCATATTGCTACTGATATCTTGCCACGTCATTCCGTCGATGGTGCGGAAGTCCGGGAAGACTCCATTCACCGAATCGCTGTGCAAAATGCCTCGCAGCGGCGTCCAGAACGCGAACCCGTCGTAGAAAGCATTTGGATTCTGATTCTCGAACTGGATCGTCCATGTGGCGCCGCCGTCCGTCGTTTTGTAGACGCGAAA
The DNA here is from genome assembly GCA_003218415.1 of Verrucomicrobiota bacterium. Taxonomy (GTDB): domain Bacteria; phylum Verrucomicrobiota; class Verrucomicrobiia; order Chthoniobacterales; family UBA10450; genus Udaeobacter. The sequence continues at coordinate 3,325 of QHNK01000134.1, forward strand.
ATCTGTTGGGTTGCTTCCGATCGACATCAGATAGGCGACTTCAGCGCTGAACGCCTGCACATCCCGGAATTGCAGCGTTTCGGCACCGGGCACTACACTGGCGTTCCACGTCTGTCCGCCGTCGGTCGTCACGGTGAACGTGCCATTGCGACCGCACGCCCACACCACCTGCGGGTTCACTGGCCAGACCGAGATCAGGCCGTTCGTGGTGCCGCTGTCTTGTGGAGTTAGTGTGGGTTGATGAATTGGTGAGAGTTGCTGCGCGCTGACGATTGCGCAGGCAGAGACTGGAACTAGCAGAGCAATCAATGATCGTTTTAACATAGGAGTTTCTCCAAAAAGAAGTTCGTGCAGGTGTCGATCTTCGGTCGCATCGACAATCTGGGGGACGAAGATTAGCGGCGACATTTCGGGTTCCGCGCGCTCGGCCGCGCCGCGTACGGCGGCGTGAAGCTGCGGTTCTAAGGTAGCGCGAGCCTCCTGGTCCGCCAATCGGACGGACTCGTCCCGGGGCGAGCTTGCGAGTTTGTCGAGTCGCAAGCGGGACGCATGTGCTACTCTACTCACCATGCCCCCGAAACTTTCTGACAAGAAATTAGCCGTGCTCGGTGCTGGCAAACTGGGTGGCATTCTGCTGCGTGCGTATCTGAAGCAGGGACTCTTTGTCTCCGAACGCGTCACCGCCACAGTGAGACATTCGGAGAGGGCAGCCGCGCTTGCAAAAGAGCTGAACGTTGCCGTGACCACCGACAATCGCGAAGGGGTAAAGGGTGCCGACATCGTTCTGCTAACCGTAAAGCCCCAAACCGTGGCGGAGGTCTTGCAGGAGATCGCTGCTGAAATTGGCCCTAAGACGTTGCTCGTTTCTGTTGCGGCTTCCGTGCCGACAAGCTATGTGGAGCAACAACTCGCTGCGGCCAATGGCGGCGAGCATGATGAAGTGGCCGTCGTTCGAGCTATGCCTAACACGCCCGCTGCTGTCGGCTGCGGAATGACGGCAATTTGTCGCGGTGCTCATGCGGCACCGCAGCACCTTGAAATTGCTCGCAGCATGTTTGACGCGGTAGGCCGCACCATTGTGCTCGATGAAAAACACATGGACGCGGTGACGGGTCTTTCGGCCAGCGGCCCTGCGTTCGCATATATCATCTTAGAATCGCTAGCCGAAGCCGGCGTGAAAGTTGGTTTGCCGCGCGATGTAGCCACTCTTCTTGCAGCGCAGACCATGAAGGGATCGGCGAGTGTTGTCCTCGAAACCGGCGACCATCCCGCGCTCCTAAAGGACGCGGTCACTACCCCGGCCGGTTGTACAATCGACGGCATCCTCGAACTCGAAGAAGGGAAACTCCGGGTCACGTTGATCAAGGCTGTCGTCAAAGCAACCAGCCGCGCAGGCGAACTGTTGTTTGAAAAGTAGCGCGGGCATGGCTCGTCTTGTCATTCCGAGCGAAGTCGAGGAATCTCTTGCTGATGTAGCATGACCGCGCTGTTTTACTTGATTATTGGATTAACCGCCAGCGCCTTGGTGGCTGCTGTCGTTTTCTTTTTAGCCAGGCGCAGCAGCGGTTCGCCTCTTCAAACGGAACTCGTTGGCCGATTGGAAACAATCGATCGCGGGCTGCGCGATGAGTTTTCGCGCAATCGTGAGGAAGCAGGCGCGGCAGCGAAGAACCAGCGCGAAGAACTGACCAAGTCTCTCGAAAGCGTGCGCTCGATTGTCGATGATCGACTGCGACAACTGCAGGAGGACAATGCGAAGCAAATCGACAAGATGCGCTCGACCGTTGATGAAAAATTGCAAGGCACACTGGAGAAACGCCTCGGCGAATCTTTCAAGCTGGTGAGCGATCGACTTGAGCAGGTGCATCAAGGACTCGGTGCGATGCAGCAACTGGCGAGTGACGTTGGCGGATTGCAACGCGTGCTGACAAACGTGAAGACGCGTGGCGGCTGGAGCGAATGGCAGCTCGGAGTTCTGTTGGAAGAAATGCTGACGCGGGACCAGTTCGCCACAAATATCAAGATGCGGGAGGACACCGATGAGCGCGTCGAGTTTGCGATCAAATTGCCGGGCGACGAGAATGGCGCGCCGGTGTGGTTGCCGATCGATGCGAAATTTCCGATGGAACACTACGAGCGGCTGGCGGCGGCGCAGGAGAAGGGCGACCTAGCTGCGGTCGACGCCGCGATGAAAACTTTGGAAACGCAGTTGAAGCGATGCGCGAAAGACATTTGCGAGAAGTACATCAATCCGCCTAAGACGACCGATTTTGCGCTCTTGTTTTTGCCGAGCGAGGGACTTTACGCGGAAGCGATTCGGCGCGTCGGCTTGGTGCAAAACGTTCAACGCGATTGCCGCGTTACATTCGTCGGACCAACTACGCTAGCCGCATTGCTCAACAGTTTGCAGATGGGTTTTCGCACGCTCGCGATCCAGAAGCGATCGAGCGAAGTGTGGAATCTGCTGGCCACGGTGAAGACCGAGTTTGGAAAATTTGGCGAGGCGTTGTCAGCAGTGAAAGAGAAAATCGATCAAGCGTCGCGGAAGATCGAAGATGTCGATGTTCGTTCGCGCGCGATCACAAAAAAGTTGCGCGATGTGGAAGAACTGCCGTCGAACCCGCAGCCATTGCTGAGAGATCTTTTGCCCAACGAGGATGACGAAGATCTTCGCGAGTGAGCGTCATCCAAGCGCGCATGAAGACGGCGTTGGTCACCGGAGCGAACAAAGGCATCGGGCGCGAAGTTGCGCGTCAGCTCGCGAGGAAAGGGTTTCACGTTTTCGTGGGTGCGCGGAACCGGGACGCTGGGCGCAAAGCGGCAGATGAGATCGTGAAAGCGGGCGGAAAGGCGACCTTTCTGGAGATCGACATCGCGGATAATGGCAGCGTCACTGCCGCGGCGCGTGAGTTCGCGAAAATTGCGGATCAACTCGATGTGCTCGTGAATAACGCGGGGATCATGGTGGACGGCGATGACGCGATCTTGAAGATCAGCGACGAACTCTTTCGGAAGACAATCGAGACGAATACGCTCGGCCCTCTGCGGGTGACGCGCGCGTTCGCGCCGTTGCTGGCGAAAAGCAAAGCGCCGCGGGTGATAAACGTGTCCAGCGGCGGCGGTCAATTGACCGGTGGCGCGGACGGCTGGTCGCCGGCTTACTGCATCTCGAAGACCGCGCTCAACGGCGTGACGTCGCAACTCGCGACTGCGTTACCGAAGTTTGCGGTGAATTCGGTTTGCCCGGGCTGGGTGCGGACGGACATGGGTGGACGAAATGCAACGCGATCAGTGGAAGAAGGCGCAGATACGATTGTTTGGCTTGCTAGCGACGCGCCGCAAGAGCTTACCGGCAAATTCTTGCGAGATCGCAAGGAAATTCCGTGGTGATTGCGTTTCTGTAGCCGCTTTGCTGTGCGAAGCGTCAGTGGTCAGCGAAACAGATTAATGCGGCGTCGCCCACAGGGCGACGGCTACAGGCGATGAGGAATCGATTGCGAGCATGAGCAGGAGCAAGAGCAATATTAGAGGACTTCGTCCCATTTGCTCTGGCCCTTGAGCATGATCTCGCGGAGGAAACGAATGGGTGGCATGCCGTGGTTGAGCAGCTCGTTGTGGAATTTTTGCAGTGAGAAATCGTCGCCTTCTTGCGTTTTGTAGTCGTCCCGCAATTTGAGGATCTGCAGTTTTCCCAGGGTGTAATTGAGATAACCGGGATCGAAAGTGCCGCGGATCGCTTCCTGGCGCGCTGGTTTTTCCTCGTAGTAGCAATTGTCGCGGAAAAATTTGGTTGCCTCATCAAGCGACATGTTTTGGGTGTGCATTTTGATCGACGCACATAACCGGCATAAGCGCAGCAGCGCTTCGTCGGCTTGAGCCATGCAATATTTGGCCGCGCGTTTCGCGTCCTCTTCGCTGGGGCTCGAACTCGTCGGGCTGCCGTAGCCTTCGTCGAGCATCATTTTCTCGCAGTAATGCGCCCAGCCTTCGATGAACGCGTAGCTGCCGAAAATTTTTTCGACCTTGCTAGCGGGCGACGCGTTCAAGTGCAGGAATTGGACGTAGTGACCGGGGTAGGCTTCGTGGATCGACGTAATGTCCGACGTGTAATAATTGAAAGCGGTGAGCCATTCCTGCTTTTGTTTGTCCGGCCAATCGTTCTCCGTGGGAGTGACGTAGTAATACGCTTCAGTGGCCCGCTTCTCGAACGGACCGGGCGTGTCCATCGATGCAAAAGACGTGGCGCGCAGATATTGCGGAGTCTCTTTAGCTTTCGCGCGAATATCCGAGGGGATACTGACCAAATGATGGCTCAGAACGTACTTCCGGATTTTGTCCAGATCTTTGGCTACGTCAGGGATGAGATTTTGCGGTGTCGGATGTTCCCCCTGGATTTGCTTGAAGACTTCAATCGGCGACTTGTTTGGATCGATCTTTTTCGCGGCTTCGGCGAACGCGTCCTGTTCGGCTTTTAATTGTGCCATTCCGATCTCGAGAATTTTTTGCGGCGGAAGATCCACCAGCTCGGTCTGGGCAAGGAAGCGTCTGAATTTTTCTTCGCCCAAGGCAAAATCGAGCGAAGCCTTCGGGAGTTTCTCACGCTGCAGCCACGCAGCATAATCGTTGAGCGCGTTTGCAGCCTTGCGGTTGGCGTCCAAAAACGCTGCGCGAAGCTGTTCGTCCTTAAGGCCGCTGACGGCCGATACCAGATCTTTTTTCAGAAAATCGGCGGAACCTTTCGCGATCTGAATGGCCAGTTCCACATACGGTTTGGGAAGCACGTCATTGAGGTTTGTCCGGCCTGCAATCAGGATATTTGGGATTTGCGATTCGATGGCGACCAGGCTGCGAACGCGATCCTCAAGGGGCGCAAAATTTCTTTTGATGTAAACGTTCACGTCGGCCGCGCCCGCATAGACCATGGGATTTCGCTCGAAGACCGACATGTCCTGCATTTCAAAGAGGTTCTTCTTCACTGCCGCCTGCAGAATTCGCAGGTCAATGGATTGGCGTGCACTCAATTTGGCCGGATCGAACTTGGCCAAGCGATCGTCAAACCGCCGGAGCCGGGAAAGCTCAGCATCCAGCGCCAGACGGCTGTAATCGCTGATTTTGCCGTCGTATTCGTGGAGACCGAGGGCAGTTCCCTCAAGCGGGTGGGCTGCGAGATACGTTTTAATGTATTCCTCGGCTACCGCTTCGTACTCGGTATCGTCTGTTTGCGCAGCGAAACCTGCGGCGGGAAGGGAAAGCGCCAGTGAAATGAGGACGAGCGATAAAAGGTTCGCGGCAAGCTGCCGCGAACTGCAGGCTGGCAGCCTGCGCTTCCCGGAGTCTCCAGAGAATCGGTTACTCATCTTTGCGAGTCTCAATTAAGACAACGCTTTGTGTTGGGCGTTGCCAAAATTTCCTCATGAGCGATGGTTAGGTTGTTCCGAATTTTGGGTTGAAATATGAGGCGCTTGGCGATCATCCCGTTGCTGGCTTGTCTTGTGCTTGGCGCTTTCGCAGGCGTGTTCGCGCAAGAAGCGCAGCCCGGAAAGAGCGAAGAAGATAACGGCTACGCGCAGATTTCCATTTTCGCAAAGACTCTGGAATTGCTCCGGCAAGATTACGTGGATGAGAACAAGACGAGCTATCACGATCTCGTCACTGCGGCAATGAAGGGGATGCTTTCTGCGCTCGACCCGCATAGCCAATTTATGGACCCGAGTGATTTTCGAGACATGCAGGATGACACGCGCAGCCGCTTCAACGGCCTCGGGATCGAGGTTTCGATGAAAAACGGCCTGCCTACGGTCATCACAGCGATGGAGGACACACCTGCCGCCAAGGCGGGCATTCTCTCCGGCGACCAAATCTTGCGCATCAACGGCATTTCCACCGAGAGAATGGATCTCCAGGACGCCATCAATGTTTTGCGTGGACCTGCCGGCGCAAAGGTGACCCTTACTTTGCTGCGGCCTTCAACCAATGAAATCAAGGAATACACGCTGCAACGGGCCGAGATCAAAATCCAGAGTGTAA